>JAKSBP010000314.1 GCA_022361035.1 Clostridia bacterium | reverse complement strand
TAATTGAATATCCTTTACTTGACCATACGCATGAAAAAATGAGATTGATACGACCAAGTATAAGAAGTATAGAGATGTTGATTCTTGATTTTGAAACACATAACACAATTTTTCTTAAAGAATTCTGGGGGAGGATTAGTAAAATGTGTGATTGTAAGCTTTTTACTGTAAAATGGCCACAAAATAATCATAAATCAGATAAATATATGGAGTTACTCTTTGAAGTGTTTGAGTATTTCACCAAATGCTTCATATCTACAAATCCGTTAGACAAGAAATCACTTGTTTTAATTGGTTTAGCAACCTTTTCTTATAAACGAGTATTAGAGATTTATGAACACGATTTATATAATTCTATCGTTGCAAGGAGTTCTGTGCGAACATCAATTGAAAATTATATCATGATGAAATATCTACTTAAAAGTGAAGCGGTTCAAAGTGATATTTGGACAAAATATCAAATGTATGGAATTGCTTTATATAAGGTTATAATAGCGAGGTATAGAGATGTACAAGCTGAGCTTCCAAATAGTCACGTAGATTACAAATACCTTGAAATATTGGTCAATGAATTTATGGATGAAGAGTATTTAGATATGGATACATCTTACTTTGATAAGCAAAATATTAGACAAAAGGCAATTGCAGTAGATGAAAAAGAATTGTTTGGACTATATTATGACTATGATTCATCGTTTGAACATGGTTTATGGGGTGCTATTAGAGAAAGTTCACTTTTAAAATGTAACTCTCCAGCTCATCAATATCATTGTGTGCCAGATTATGAGAATAGTGTTAAATTAAAAAGTGTTTGGCCTGATTGTGTAATGATAATGAATAAGACAATAACCATTTTAAATGATATTTATGCCTTACCAGAGTCACTTTTTAGTGAGGTGATGCAATTTGAAGAATAGTTTTATTTATGATCAAGCTATAAAACTTCAAAATGAGTATTGTGCTTTTTTAAAAAATGCACTTATCAAACTTAACAGTAGCGATTTTTTAATGATATTAGATGAAATAAATTTATTTTGGTATTCAAATAGAGAAATTGTACAACTTATATTGAATTATATATCATATGATTCTGAATGTTATACATTTACAGGAGCCTCATTTTTAGATATCAATGATAAAGAACATTTCCCTTTTGTAGTATTAGGAGAAATCCATATCGTAGACGATCCACTACACAAATTTATATCAGTACCTTATGAATTTCACAATGCTGAGTATGCTGAAAAGTTGAGAAAGCAAATTATGTATACAATAGAAGATAATATAAAAATTATTGAAGAATATTCTAGTACAATTTTAATATTTCCAGTAACACTTCTTACAGATATTAATTTAGACGTAATAGTAGATGCTTCAAATCAAGCTTTTTTTAGTATGTTTAAAGATGAGTCAATGACATATGAAAGGTACTTTAATGAACTTAATTCTATTGCAGATGTGGTTGAAGCACTAGATGAGAAAACCCTCAATTCTATTATATTTACTGAAAAAGATGATGTTGAAAACACGCTTGAAGAAAGGTTTAATAATTATTTGCATGAGCATAATCCATTTAGTAACGATGTTAATGAAGCTAGAATTTTCTATTTTACTCTCAGCGGTTTTTTTAGTCAATCATTTAACATTTTATTGAAATGCACGCAATATAATATGATTCCTTACTTAAGATATGATGTAGTGTTTAGATATTTAATGTTACTGGGAACAAACTTTATGAATAATGAAAAAATACAAGAGATTCTTTTTAAGTCTGCATGTGCTCATTTACTCTATAAGATATTTGACAAAAATATGATTAAAAACATTGACTTCATGAAATTTGTGTCCTGTGTACAACAAATTGGCCTCACTGAGCAAATCAATAGCAAAATAGATAAAAATGTATTAAGTATTAAAAATTATTCTATTAATGATATCACAGATATATTAAAAAGTGAACTTAATGAGATTTACGAATGCGTTTCTGAGACAAATACAACTTCATAGTAATGTGATATAGACGACACAAGTTTATACTGTTCTCTTCAAAGATAAAAATTTTTATAAATAAAGAATAAAAGAATCTGAGTTTTCTTACAGTGCCTTCTAATATGAACTTATATTTAGAGATGCTTTAAAAGAAGAATAGGTTAACAATTTATAAAATATGTTAAAAAAATCAGCATTCGAATGTTTGATTAGATATTATAAAAGTATTTAAGAATACTTCTCTATCATGGAAGGGTGGTACTTACTAGATTGATTGATTTCGAATAGAGAAGATAAGGTGATTCAACTAAAGAGTAGTTTTGGTAAACAGACTGAGGAGACCAAATATGCTTCAAAGGACTTAAACCAAAGAGTTATCAGGTTAAAGTAGTTGAAGGTCATAAAAGTTTTCATGAAGTGCATAGTCATATAACAGAAAGAAAGCTGAGATATGATCTTCCAAGTATTTATTCAATATTGGCCATAGTAGAGTATCCAACTAAAAAAAATAGAAAATCAATTAACTTTATATATT
>JAKSBP010000073.1 GCA_022361035.1 Clostridia bacterium | reverse complement strand
TAAAAAGGAAGTCTATTTGCTTTTAGCAAATACCATAAAATTTCCCACGAACTTATCAGTTCGTTCTAAAATTTTATTGACTAAGTGAGCACCGGAGATTTTAGCAGTAACGCAGAAATTGGGAGTTTGTTAACAGCCTCAAGCAGCTATATATAGCCGCTTTTTTAAAGCCTAAGTTCACAACATGGGTAAATTTTATAAATTATATAATAAGAAATAATTATAGCAATAGAATTAAGATTAAAAAGTTTTAAAACCCCTTTTAATATAATCTTCAAACTCAGACCCTATCCTTTACAACCTAAAAGAATAAATTAAAAACTTATAATTTAAAACATTAAATTCGAACTGCAAAATCCTAGTTAAAGACCCTTATTCTAATCCACAAAAGCAAAAACGTAGGGTAGGTTCCTATAATAATCTCCATAATTTAAGCCATATCCTACAATAAATTTATCAGGAATAGTAAAACCTACATAGTCAGCCTCTAACTCCACCCTTCTCCTTGATGGCTTGTCTAATAAAACACAGCTTTTAACACTATTTGGATTTTTCGATTTTAAATAATTTATGACAAAGTCCATAGTAATACCAGTGTCAGCAATATCATCGGCTATTAGTACATCGTATCCCTTTAAATCTCCTTTTATATCATATAATACCTGTACTTTTCCTGTGCTCTCCTGGGAATGGCCATAGCTAGATGTGGTCATAAACTCTATTTTAAGGGGGATACTAATCTCTCTAACTAAATCAGCCGTAAAAATAAAGCTTCCCTTTAGCAAAGAAATAATTAGTAGTTTTTTGTCTTTATAGTCCTTAGATATCTGTATACCTAATTCCTTAACCCTTCTCTGAATTTCTTCTCTAGTAAACAAAATTTCTTTACGTTTATTCTCTATATCCATAACAGTATTACCTCCACCTTTCACATTTATAATTCAATATTCTAATTAATATTCTTACACTTGTCAATTAAGAAAATCTATTTCTATATCAGCGTTATTTATCTATATATTATTACAATTATTTAAATTTAAATTTAGCATCAATTAATTGAAAGTTATATAAACCCATTGTACAATAAAATCATTGAATCTTTTATTAAATAAACTGACTTAAAGGTGGTAAGCTTATGGAAAACGTTAACAAAGAAATGGCAGTATCTACTTCCGCTACTAGAGTAAAAAAATCTGTTTCTAAAGAAACCTTTATATTTTTAATACTCATTATTTTATCATTCGGTTATTTAGGCTCTAAAATGGGTCTTGGAATAATGTTCAATGTAATAATGAAAACAGCCCACGCCCTATTGCTAGATACAGTATTTTTTATTATGGCTATAGCAGTATTAGCCGGTTCATTTGCGGCTTTATTATCGGAGTTCGGCTTCGTTGCACTAATTAATATGATTATTTCTCCCATAATGAAACCCCTCTATGGTCTTCCCGGTGCTGCTTCAATTGGTGCAATAACTACTTATTTGTCTGATAATCCCGCAGTAATATCTTTAGCTAAGGACAAAGGTTTTGTTAAATATTTTCAAAAACATGAAGTTCCAGCCTTATGTAATCTGGGCACTGCCTTTGGAATGGGCCTAATTTTAACAACTTTTATGATTAGTCAAGGGACGGGAACTGAATTTGTGGCACCTGTCATAATAGGCAACTTAGGCGCTGTACTGGGAAGTATAGTAAGCGTTAAATTTATGCTTAGATATACAAGGAAATTTTATAATGTATCCGATCATATAAAGGTTTCCACCACATTGTTACAGAAAAACAGAAATTACAATAAGGTAAGAGAAATTCGCCCTGGCAGTGTCTTAGAAAGAGGATTAGATGCAATATTAGAGGGTGGTAAAAACGGTGTAGAAATGGGGCTTGCTATTATACCTGGTGTACTATTTATTTGTACTATAGTAATGATACTTACCTTTGGTCCAAGCGAAGTTGAAAATGGAGTGGCTGTTTATAAAGGAGTAGCCTTTGAAGGGGTAAATCTTCTTCCCAAGCTAGGAAATATCCTTTCTCCTATTTTAAGACCCCTATTTGGTTTTAAAAATGTGGAAGCTATTGCATTTCCAATTACATCTCTTGGGTCTGTAGGAGCAGCACTAGCCTTAGTTACAGAGTTTTTAAAGAACGACATAATAGGTGCTAACGAAATAGCAGTTTTTACAGCTATGGGTATGTGCTGGAGTGGCTATTTAAGTACCCATGTAGGTATGATGGATGCCCTTGGCGTTAGACAATTAGCTAATAAAGCAATCCTAAGTCATACAATAGGAGGCCTATGCGGTGGAGTATTTGCTCATTACTTATATGTTCTCTACACTCTAGTTTTTTAGGAACAAATTACTTAAGCTGCCCTATACTTAAGGTCCAGCTATCTATTATAAAGTAAAAAATAGTTACCGTGAAAATATATTTCAACGAAAATTGTAATACTCCATTCCCATAATTTAAAATAGGCACTATCAACATTATTGAGCTTCAATAAATTTTGATAGTGCTTTCATTGTTTGAAAATAAATTATCAGCCAAAATGGTTTAAGTTATAAACATGCTTTTTAAATCCTATATCAAATTTGAAATTTCTACAGGTTATACTCTTTAATTTTTCTATATATAGTGGCTCTACTAATACCTAAGGCCTCTGCAATCTTCTCCATAGCCCTTTTATCCTTACCAAATCTTTTAATTGCCTTTTTAATTTCATTCTTCTCTAAATCTTTTATTGGTATTATTAGTTCTGAAGAATTTAGAGAAGCACCATAATCTACTACCCCTATTCTCTTTGGTAGATCATTTATTGTTATTGAATCTGATACAGCCATATTAACTGAATATTCAATAGTATTTTCTAACTCTCTTACATTTCCAGGCCACTTATATTGCATAAATGTATTTATAACTTGATGGTCTATTTTTAATATATTTTTATTTAACTTGCAATTAAACTTATTTATAAACTCACCAACTAATACTTCTATATCTTCTTTACGCTCTCTTAAGGGAGGTATATATAAGGGAATTACGTTTAATCTATAATAAAGGTCTTCCCTAAATTCTCCATCATTTACCATATCATCAAGCTTCTTATGTGTAGCTGAAATAATCCTTACATCAATATTTACAAAGCCTTTACCGCCTATTCTCTCAATTAAATTTCCTTGAAGAACCCTTAAAAGCTTAGTTTGTAAGTGTAAGGGCATATCTCCAATCTCATCTAGAAAAATAGTTCCTTTATTTGCTAGTTCAAACTTCCCTGTTTTACCACCCTTTTTCGCACCTGTAAAAGCGCCCTCTTCATATCCAAAAAGCTCGCTTTCAAGTAAATTTTCTGGTATAGCAGCACAGTTTATAGGAATGAAAGGGTATTTCCTCCTATCGCTGGAGAAATGGATAGCCCTTGCGAATAATTCTTTACCTGTACCACTTTCCCCCTGTATCAATATTGTAGAGCTACTCTTAGCAGCTTTTAAAGCAAAATTTTTTACTAGATTTATGCTAGCACTGTCCCCTATAATATCATCAAATGTAATTTCTAAATTAACTCCAGTTACTTCATTAACAACTTTTATAATTTCATTTATCTTACTAAAAGTAATGACAAAACCTATAACTGTTCCTTCAACAAATATTGGGTTAGCATTATATATTCCTTTAAAGTTGTTCCCATTAATTTTATAATAAAACTGTTTATTCCTTATTTGTTTCTTATTTTGTATTATGGTTTTTAACTCAAAATTATCTAATAGTTTCTCTATATAATTAATATTTTCATCTCCGTTATTAATCCCAAATATCTTCATAGCCTTTGAATTATAATGTAAAACATTACCTTGTATGTCGACAGATAGGACTCCAGTATCCATAGAATCAAGAAGAGCTTCTAATTCCCGTGCTAATAGATTTATTTCACTGGTTTTCCTTTCTTCAATTAATTTAGTAGCAATTAAATCTGACATTCTTGTAAGAAACTCTAAAAGATTTTCCTTATTATCTATTATTGAAAGTTTTTGATTCTCATCAAAGGCTACAAGGCCTATTACACCTTTAACCTTTCCATTCACTTTAATAGGACAACATACTTGGGCATATTCCTTACAATTATCCTTCATATCACACTTTTCACATACTTCATGATATCTAGGCTCTTCTATAATGAATTTTTCTCCATACTGTAGGGCATAGGCAATAACAGTATTATCACTTAGCCTATTACCTATATTTTCTATATATAAACCCGTTGCAGCTATTCTATTCAGTTTATCATCAATTATAGTGACATCCACATTTATTACACTTTCTATTGCCTCTGCAATCCTCTGTACATTCTGAGAAATATTAATAAGTTCCATAACAATTTCCTCCTCATATGCCTTATGGCTCCCAACTACTACATTTGGAATTGTGAGGTTAATAACTTATAGCTTTGCCTTTGGAGTATTCTCTATGATATAATCTAAATTTTTAGACAATTAAGTTACACCGGGGAATTAAACCTTATAAAAATCTATTATAATTATATTATAACTATAAAAAAATGAATTTAAATAGAAAAGTCTAAGTAAATTTATAGGTTTATTTCTTTAGCAAACTTAAATGCCTTTAAAATATATAAAGGTATAATTAGAGTTCAATAAATTTTCAATCTAAATTTTCTACACAAACCATCATAGAAAATAAAAAAACGCCTTTGGCGTTTTTTTTACTCTAACCTTAAAACCCTTATTTCATTATATAAACGTTCAACATTATTCTTATCAACATATCCAATTTCTTTTTCAAGGGCATTTGCAGTACCACAGGCAACGCCATATTTTATTGCCTCTTCTAAATTATGATTGTTTATTATACTAGTAGCAAATCCTGCTACTAAGGCATCTCCTGACCCAACTACATTCACAGAATCAATAACTGGTGCTTTAGCTTTAAAGACTCTTTCCTTAGTTGCAAAAATCGCTCCCCTACAACCTAAGGAAATAGCAACTAACTCTACTCCCTGCTTACATATATACCTTGACTCATGTACTATTTCAAATTCATCCTTTAAATCATATCCAACTAAATCCCTGAGTTCTTGAATATTAGGCTTTATCATATATGGTTTTGCTTTTATAGCTTCTTCTAAATACTTACCTGAAGCATCTATTATAGGTATTACATTGTTATCTTTAGCTATTTTTACCATATCCCTATAAATTGTTTTAGGAACCCCCTTTGGTGCACAACCAGAAGCAATTATAATCCTGCTGTATTTTAAAATTTTAATATATTCCTTAATAAATCTAGTTAACTCTAGTTTTGTTACAAAGGGCCCCTTTTCATTTACAGTGGTTTCAGTATTATTAATAGGATCAATAATAGCAGTCAAACTACGAGATTCTCGGGCAATATTCACGAAGGAAGTAGATATTCCTAACTTAATTAGCTCACTTTTTATGTATTCTCCTGAAAATCCTCCTAAAAAACCAGTTGCGTTTATTCTTTGCCCTAGTATTGACGCTGTTTTAGCAACATTTATTCCTTTTCCACCCACTGTAACAGTTACATCATCTACTCTATATTTAGAGTCTGGTTGAAAATTATTAATTATATAGGACCTATCAATCGCTGGATTTAAAGTTACAGTAGTAATCATTTTAACCCCTTCTTTTACATTTGTTGAATTTTTTAATATATATGATTTAAAGATATATATCCTTAATCCTTTAGTAAAAAATACCCAAATTTTATTTTGATATTATGGAATTTTACATTAATTTCATAATATGAAATAATTTCAAATATTAGACTTTTACTTTTCCTTAAATTTCCTCAAGTATTCAAGAAATTTTTTGCTACCAGTTGCCCTATGGAATAAACTTTCATAAGAATTTAAGAACAAATAGTATTATACATTATAAATAGAGTTTTTTAAAGCTTTTTTATTCATTTATATAAAAACCCATATAATTTTTAAAAATTTAGACTATTTAAACTTATCATCCAGCAAATAAAGAATATTTTATTTATTTTTTTCCTTTATCTAATCTATATAATATTTCTTTAATCTCTCTTAATAAGATTATTACTTTATTTAAGGAATATTGAATAGACGTTAAGATTATAAGAAGAATAAATCCTCCAATAAATTTATAGTACATATTTCTTCCTCCAAATAATAAAGGCTTAAATATAATTTTACTCTATTTATCTATTTTTTCAAGTCTTTGTTTGTAAATATCAATCTATTTTTCTAAGCTTAAAGTTCTAAAACACCAGTCTATTTTATAGGTCTATTTTCCTAATTTAAATTCTTAAAAAATTTAGCCACCTACAAATATATTGTATTACTTAATTTTATATAACTTTACATAAAGTTTTAAACCTGAAAATTTGCCCATTTATTTAAATTTTTAAATCTATTTCCATAAGACAATTCTATCATTTTAAATTATTCAATTAAAGAAAAAAGCTATATTTAAGATAGCTTTAGAATATACAAGCAAAATTATACTAAATTGTTTAATTAAGTATGTTATATTTTTCATGAGCTAGGCATCATTACTTTCACTGTTAGGAAGGTAGTTAGTCATACCTTTATATAAAAAAAAGTCTTAGAATCCATTCTAATGCGTATTATATATATTTTATATCTTACTATCTTCTTTTCCTTCTTACTTCTACTCAAAAAATTTCTTACCAAAAACTTCATTTAACAACAAAAAATCATACTTCTCCTCTGTTTTCTATCTAATTACATACAGAGAAAAGTATGACTTCTTTCTAACCATTGAAAATATTTATATATTATTGATATATATCCTAGTGTATTTCTAGACATAGTTAGATTTTTTCGTACATTCATACTAATTAATCTAACTACATCTATATTTACTTCTTTATTCATTTTCTAACCTATTATTTTCTTCTGGATGAACCTTCATCTTTGATATAGAAACTTCATAGGCTGTTTTCTTTAGTAGTATTTCATCTTCTAATTTTTTCTGATATTCTCTACTTTGTACCCTACCCCAGACCTTTATTCTATCTCCTACTTTCATTTTCTGAGAATATCTTGCATTTCTTCCCCAAGCTATACAAGGAATATAATCAGATTTTCTATAGGGTCTATTTACTGCTATTAGCATATCAGTAATTTCTCTTCCAAAGGGAGTAGTCCTATAGATTGGCTGTTTACAAATATATCCATCTAAAAATATTTGATTTGGATTGTTAACTTCCTCCATTTCAGCTTCACAGACATCTCTGGCAAATATTGTTAGAATAAGCCTGTTACTTCCATCTATGACTTTATTATAAGACCTTAGTTGCCCTTCAACCTTAACAATTTTTTCATCATCAAAATTCAAATTTACTATTAATCTTTCAGAAACTGTAATAGGAAGAACATCATCATAATTGCTTAGTCTTGGTATTCTAATTCTGAAATTGTAAAATCCTTCACCGTATACCTCATGACTAAATTCTAAATCGGAACATGGTATTCCAATAATTGTAGCCATATTATTTTCAAATACTTTCAAATCTCTAGCCCCCCTACGCTCTTTAGTATTCTTTGATTCTTGTGTTTTTTTAAACCTGAAAAAACTTAGTCAATCTACAGATATATTTATTCTTCTTTTTTAAAAATAGAACCCAAGATTTGAAATTTAAGTTAAAATTTTTATATTACAATAAATCATTTTCTCCTAATTTATATATTGTCTCTTGTATATTAGCAACGGGGATTTCATATATTAAAGCTAAAGCTATGGCTGCTAAAAAATAGGATATGTTAAAATCATCATAATATCTAATTTTGATTGGAAACTCCATCTGCTCAATCTCGTTTCCCCTTGAGGTTGTTATCCCTCTTTGAATGCAACAGTTCAATGCTACATCTTCATTAATATCTAAGCTGGATGACGTTATTGTAGACTTTGCATTGAAACCATAGGTTACAATAATTTTATCCCTTAAACAGTCAAAGTAATTAGATAGTACTTTATCATCGGAATTAATTATACTAATTCCATTCTTTTTTAGATTATCAAATAATAATTTCTTTCTTTCTATACTATTCTCATCCTCAATCATAGAATCGTCTATCACAGCCTCTATAGTATGTATTTTTACTAATTCATATAACTCCTTTATTTCTAGATTATCGAGTATCATATAGTCCAAATCTTCCTCATCTACGAGGATTTTTTCAATATCTCCATAGTCAATTCTACCCTTCTTAACCACCCGTTCATTTACTTTAATTAAGCTATCATTTATTAACCCTACTTTAAAACCATTATTCTTTAGCAGTAAAAACACTAAGTTAGCAATTGTCGCACTTCCTTTTTTTCTAGCAATGCCAAGGAACTCAGTTTTTTTCATTTTTTCAACTCCTAATTAGTGATATAATTATACTGCCTCTAAATTCAGTTATTTATGTAAAAAAGTATGGAATTTAATACCCATACTTTTTTTACAATACTATCTATTTATCCTGTTTAGCATTAAAGGCTTTATTAATAAAATAAGTAAAGCCGATACCATAAAACCCTATTGTAAGAATCATCATAATAATTGATGTAGCAGACATCTTTTCTCCCCTTTCTTAAAATAATCCCTATTCTTTTTCATAGACTTTACCCTGTAAAGAATCATTAAGTGTTCCTCTCATAATCTTCTTAACAAAATATTTTTGAGTTACTAGTGCAAAACTCACTATTACTATCCACCAAGCCCCAATTGTTCCAACACTAGATACTTCAAAGGGATACCACCAAGTATCTGGATACCATGATATGGCTTGTAATACCCACCATCCAGTAATTATTATAAATAGTATAGGAAAAAATCTTATACATGCAGTCCACCATACACCAACATGGAAATCTGCCGTTGGTATATTAATCTCCCTTTGTCTGAGCTCTTCAAGCCCATATTTAATCAATGCTATGGCTACAAATAATCCACTTACAAGTAATCCAACTCCCCATACCCAGTCCTGGTTGTTTAGAAAATCTAAACTATATGCAGATGGAATCCCAAGTAAAAATCCTCCTATAACTACAATAAGAGTAGATTTATTTCTATCTAGTCCCATATCCATTACATTTCTCACTCCAACTTCTATCATTGGCAAAAGAGATGAAAGGGCGGCTATTGACATTGTTAAAAAGAATAATGCAGCTAAAAAACCTCCTGCTGGCATTTTACTAAATAATTGAGCTAAGTAGATAAATGTTATGCCTTGATTACCTGCGGACAATGCATCATTTGCAAATTCTAAGGATGGTGACAAAGCAAATATTGCTGGAAGTACTGTCATACCCGCTATAAGGGCCCCTACATTATTACCAAATCCCATTATCATGCAGTTTCCACCTATATCCTCATTGTCCTTGGTATACACTGCATAGGTTATAATAAATCCCCAACCTGCTCCAGTTGACCAAGCAGACTGGGTAAAAGCCTCAAGCCATATCCTTGGGTCTGCTAACATGTGGAGCTTTGGACTAAATAGATATTCAAGGCCCTGAGCAGCTCCAGGTAATGTTACTGCCCTAAATAGGGAGCTTAGTAAAAGCACAAAAAGTGTCGGTATCATTACTTTTGAGGCCCTTTCTATTCCCTTTGTAACACCTCTATATATAATGAATCCCGCTATTGACATGGCAATAAAATGAAATAATATAGTTTGTGAGGGCGCTGTGGTAAATGTCTTCCATATTCTTTCTGTTTCATTAATTCCTATACCTGACCTAAATGCACCTGTCACAGATAAAGTAAAATATTTCATACACCATCCCATTACTACTGAATAGTAAAACATAATAAGCAAACATACAGAGGCTATCCACGTACCCATCCAAGTAAATTTTTCACCTAGAAAATCTCTGAATGACCCTATAGTTCCTAATCTAGTCTTTTTTCCAATTATCATTTCCCCCATTAAAAGTGGTATTGACCACACTAATAGGGCAACAGTCCATGCAATTATGAAGGGTCCTCCACCATTTTTAGCTGCAACCCTTGGAAACCGCCATATGTTTCCTGTACCAATTGCCATACCTATACTTGCTGCTATAAAGCCCCAGCGGCTTCCCCATTGTTCCTTTTTTTCCACCATTATAATCTCCCTTCAGAAACTTTTTTCTTAATTGTTTTGTAGATACTTTAGAAAAACTCTCACTCCTAGTAGTGCTGCTAAAAACTCAAAAAAATAAAAAACTCCCATTCCCTAAAAGGGACGGAAGTTATCCGCGGTACCACCCAATTTAATCACAATTGCGATTCTCTTAAATAGTTATAACGGACCTATCACCGGTAATAGCTTATTTCACCAACGGCTTAGGAGTGGGTTCAAAAAGCTATCCTAGAAACTTTCACCAATTGTTTCCTCTCTGTAAAGAATCACCTTCTTACTATTCTCCTTCATTGCCTTTAAATATTAATTTTTTGTAACTTATTATATATTTTATTAATTTTATTACTATTTGTCAATATTAATACATTAATTATGCATAAAATTTTATTGCACATATAAAATATACCCCATAAAGTGAAACAGTCTTTGAAAAATTAGTCATTATACTAATAGGATTGGGCTATAAGGTAGCATTTAGCTAAACTAACCTATATTATATATTTTATTCTATCTGTCCGTCTGACACCATAGCCTAACTTATTCATATTGCTTATAAATTCTTGTTTTAACATAGAATTTCTATATATTCGTTGACTTCAAAGTATACCTCACACTTCCTGCTCATTCCCCTTTGGCTGCTTCATAAAAAATATTGTCAACATCTTCTATTGTATTCTCTAAAAGGACTAATTAAGTATTTACTAACGTTGTTTGCTTTGTTAATGAGGTGCAGGTCTAGTAAATAAGTTTAAGCCAATTACCTTTATGGGTCTGAATGCGGCTCCTATTCCTCCAATTCCTAGCTGTCCAAAAATATTTGAGCCCCAGGTCCATACTGTACCGTCACTTTTTAATGCTATGCTGTGACATGCACCTGCATAGATGGCCTGTATATCTGATAATTCACTTACCTGTACCGGTGTTCCTCTATCTGCTGTTGTTCCGTCTCCTAGTGTTCCGCTACCGTTTGATCCCCAGGCCCATACTGTACCATCACTTTTTAATGCTAGACTATAATCATTTCCTACAGCAATCCCTTTTATATTCGATAATCCAGTTACTTGCACTGGTGTTGTTCTATTTACCCTTGTTCCATCTCCTAACTGTCCATCCTTATTGCATCCCCAGCCCCATACTGTACCATCACTTTTTAATGCTATATTGTGATTGCTCCGTCCAACAATCCCTTGTATATCCGTTCGCAGACCATCTTTGGATAAGCTTCAACTTCATCAGATTGAAGATCACATCTGGGATGGTACCCCACTTTTTTTTAGCCACCAAGATGCTGATGTGCTGAAGATGATCGGCTTCATAATCCCATAATCCCAAATTGATGATTGGGTTCATAGTCCTAAGATGCTGATGATGCCGATAGATGCATAGAAAGCCTTAGAATGTACAATCCAT
>JAKSBP010000239.1 GCA_022361035.1 Clostridia bacterium | reverse complement strand
TAACAAACTCCCAATTTCTGCGTTACTGCTAAAATCTCCGGTGCTCACTTGCAGTAGAGCAAGCTCCGCTCCTCGATTTCAGCGTGCCTTGAACTTGAAAGTTTGTTAAAGCCTATCATCTTGTTAACTTTGTTAATAATCTGAGCTATGGTTTTACCATAGCTTTTATATATAGTCTATGGATTTTAATAAGCTGCATAGGGGTAGTAGTAAATATTATAAATTTTTTACAATTGATTATAATAAAAATGGTCTAACATGAATATCTATGGAATCTAAGCAGGATTTAATTATAAAATTTTATTATGTGAATAACCTATATTATACAGAAAAAGATAAAATTACTAATGAAAAGTATGAAGAAAATATTTATAGTAGTAAGTAGGAAATGTTTTAAAAGGGAGAGTAGATGATATGAAAAAAGGAATACTATTGGTTATAGTAATATTTATTATAAGTGGATGTTCACAGATTGAAAATGTCAATGTTGATAATCCTTCAACCCCTGATAATGGAGGAGAAAGTTCAATTGATGGGGATAGGGTATTAGATAATGAGGGAAGCAGTCAAGGGGATATAGAAGAAGATATTAATGCTGAGGATTTACAAGAAGATAAGGATTTGACCGAGGTAGCCGAGGAGGAAGGTAAGACCGAGGAAGACACATTATTACCCCAAGAAGAAGTGGAAGAAAAAAAGGAGGAAAAGTCAGAAAATAAAGATGAACAGGAGGAAGAAGAATATACTGTATTAAATGTATTTAATACAGAGCTGCCTTCGACCATTAATTTAGATATAAAATATGATAGATACCATACAAGCTATGACTATTTCCTCGTGCTGGGGTCTAATATAAATATTAGAGAAAGGCCTACAACCCAGTCTAAGGTATTAAAGAAGGCATTAGTTTATGAAAAACTTAATCTAGTTGAAGAGGTGGAGGGAGAACACCTTGAAAGGTATAATAGTAATAAGTGGTATAAAGTTTTTTGGAAAAGTGGAGATTATATTGAATATGGATATGTATTTGGTTTATTAGGGGAGCCAAGGAAGTTTCAATTTGATAAAATGGAGGAATCTATAGATAGGCTAAAAAATGAAGTTGATAATAGTAAAACTGCCTATATATCCAATTACAAAAATAGAAATGGGATATCACCCTTGTACGATGGCAAAACAATTGATAAATATGGGGTAAGAAGGTATCAGGCTGCCCCTGCCTATCATGAGCCTAAATGGGATTCCGAGTTTAGATATATATCTGATGGAAGCCTAGTGACCATATTAGAAGAGAGCAAAAGCTTTTACAAAATCAGAACCCTTAATTTTGAAGGAGAATACTGGATACCTAGGAAATATGTAACCCTCTACAATTCAATCAAAGAACTTACTCAGGCTATAGTAGTAGATAGAAGAAATCAAAACCAAGGTGTCTTTGAGTATAGGGATGGTAGTTGGAATCTCATATCCTATATCTTTGCAACCACCGGTGAAAAGGCAAAGTATAAGCAAGAAACGGAACTGGGATACTTTATGTCCATACAGACAAGGGATAGGTTTCTCTATCTTGATGACGAAACAAGGGAAATAGCTGGGTATGCTCCCTATGCCATAAGATTTAATGGTGGGGCATATATCCACGGCGTACCCGTTGAGTTTCAGATAGTTGAAGGAGAAAGGGTTGATCCTGGTATTAAGGAGTACTTATATACTATTGGAACTGTTCCCCGATCCCATAAATGTGTAAGGAATTATTCAAGTCATGCTAAATTTCTATACGATTGGGTAGATATCGGTAAGAGTGCAGTTATAATTATAGAATAGTTTTACTATGATGGTCTTATAAAAAAAGGTGGATAAAGTAGGCCATTTATCCTAAATTTTCATAACAAATATTACATGTCGATTCTTAATACAAAGGATGCTATAATCATGTTATAATTATACTAGTTTAGGGAATTGTATAGCTTAACTTTTTTATAAACTCCATAATTTAAGTGAATTAGGGGAGGGGCTCCAAGGGGTTTGTCAAAAAAATAACTATATGAATTCTTCAGTTGTAATAAGAAAGGGTGACAGAATGCTGAGAAGAATAACGATAATGGTTTTAGCGGTAATTATTTTACTTGCTATTGGTTTAGGGGGCTGTGATAAAAAGACGGTTTCTAATCCAGAAGAGGGAAACACAGATAATAAGGAGTACGAAATTGTAGATAGCAATGAAGGCAATGAGGAAGAGAATGATTTAGAAAATCAAGAAGAGGTAAATGGGGAAAAAGAGGAAGAGAATGAAACTAAAGAAGAGGAAAATATAGTTTACATAAGTGCGAGTAGACTAAACGTTAGAGCAGAGGCTAGTAAAGAGGGAAAAATCATCGGAAAAATTATGAAGGGAGCTCCTGTAAAGGTTTTAGATAATCAAGTAAATGAAGCAGGAGAGGTTAAATGGTTTAAGATTGACTTTGAAAATGGTGAAGATCATAATGAAGCGTGGATTTCATCCAAATATACTGTCGAAGATAGAATGGATCTTTTAGGGGAAGGCTATAGAGATTTAGATTTCAGCCCCCATGAAAAGATAGAATATCCTGGAAATCCAAGAGTGGAAGTTAAAGGGATATATGTAACTCTCCATTCAGCAGCGGGAAAAAGGTTAGATCAGCTTATTGAGCTAGCCAAGAGAACTAACATAAATACCTTTGTCATAGATGTTAAAAATGATAATGGGAATATGTTATTTAAAACTAAAGCGGCGGAAAAGTTCTCCCCAGAGGCAAATAAAAGGGCTCCTATCAAAGATGTAGAAGGATTTATGAAGAAACTCAAGGATAACAACATCTATACAATAGCTAGAATAGTTTGCTTTAAGGACCCCCACTATGTCAAGTTGAATCCAGACAGGGCTATAGTATATAGAAGTAACGGAAAACCCTATTCAAATAGGGACGGTATTGTTTGGGTGTCGGCCCACGATAGGAAGAAGTGGGAGTATAATATCGAAGTGTCAAAGGAAGCAGCTCAAGCAGGCTTTAATGAGATACAATTTGATTACGTTAGATTCCCCGCATCAAATGGTGGAAAGCTTGATAAATACCTAGACTATAGGAATGAACTTGGAGAATCTAAGCCCTTGACTATTCAAAGGTATCTGAAATACGCAAGGGAGAATCTTTCACCCCTTAAGGTATATATTTCGGCGGATATATATGGTCTAGTTGGATCAAGTGCCGATGACATGGGTATTGGACAATACTGGGAAGCTGTAAGTAATATGGTTGATTACGTATGCCCAATGATGTATCCTAGTCATTATGGAAACGGAGTATATGGATTATCAGTACCCGATGCACATCCCTATGAGACTATAAATATAGGGGCAAGGGATGCTGTAAACAGAAACAAAAACTTAGAAACACCTGCCATAATCAGACCTTGGATTCAGGATTTTACAGCAACGTGGGTAAAGGGCTATATAAAATATGGCGCTGATGAAGTTAAGGCTCAGATAAAGGCCCTGGAAGATAATGGAGTTAAAGAATACTTGTTATGGAATCCTCTTAATAGATATTCGGAGGGTGGATTAAAGTAGACTGATAATAACCTGGGATTATTCCCAGGTTATTATTATGAAAAAATATACAAAATAAAATGTGTAATTTTTTGTTGACATCATTATAGTTATATGATAGCATAGTTTAAAGGAAAAAGTAAATATACCTTTAAGTTGGGTCCCGTGAGACCAGCAAGGTGCAAAATCAGTGAAAAATTTTTAGGCAAAAATGCATAAATATTCATAAAATATATTAATTATGCATAAATGTACTTCGCGGGTGGAACTTATTCTTAAGTGGGTAAATTCTACCCTTTTTAGTATGCCTATAAAATTTATGCATGAAAACAAATATATATGCAATTTACAACCAATTTACCTTGATGGTTTTGCAATTAAGTTTAGGAGGAGGTAAAAAATGAAGGGACAATTATTATTTGAAGATGGAACTATATTTGAAGGAGAAATTTTTGGATATGAGAGTAATGCCCTAGGTGAGGTAGTATTTAATACAGGAATGACCGGTTACCAGGAGATACTAACGGACCCATCCTATTACGGTCAGATTGTAGTAATGACCTATCCTTTGATTGGCAATTATGGAGTTAACGATGATGATGTTGAATCCTTTAGCCCGAAGGTGAGAGGCTTTATAGTTAGAGAAATATATGAGAACTTTTCTAACTGGCGGGGAACAGAAACTATAAATGACTATCTTCTTAAAAATAAGATTGTAGGTCTAATGGGAGTGGATACAAGGGCCTTAACTAAATTTTTAAGAGATAAGGGAACTATGGCTGGAAAGATAGTAGTTAGTGGAGAAAAGGACGACATTCATTTAAAAGAAATAAAAGAGTTTACCAACCATAGAGCTGTGGATAAGGTGAGTACAGAATATAGCTATAGTTTAAAACCTGTTCTACCAAAGGTTGCAGTATTAGATTTTGGCATCAAGAAAAATATATTAAAATCTCTAATAAAGAGAAATATTGAATTAACAGTTTATCCCGCCCATACTTCTGCTGAAAAGATTCTTGAAGATAATCCCGATGGAATATTCCTATCTAATGGTCCGGGGGACCCGGCGGAACTCAAAGAAATAGTAGAAAATGTAAAAAAATTAATTGGCCAAAAACCTATATTTGGTATATGTCTAGGCCATCAACTGATTGCTTTGGCACTTGGAGGAAAAACCACAAGGCTCAAATATGGCCACAGGGGGACCAATCACCCTGTAAAGGATTTATTGAAGGACAGGGTATATATAACATCTCAAAACCATGGCTACGTAGTGGAGGATGATAGCTTAAATCCAGAAGATATTGAGGTAACCCATATTAACTTAAATGATGGGAGCATGGAGGGAATAAGACATAAAGCATTACCTCTGTTCAGTGTTCAATTCCATCCAGAGGCATCACCGGGTCCTCAAGACACGGCATACCTGTTTGAAGAATTTTTAAAAATGTTATAGGAGGTGGATAGTATATGTCTATTAAGCCGAAAAAAGTTTTAGTAATAGGATCTGGCCCCATAATAATAGGTCAGGCTGCGGAATTTGACTATTCTGGTACCCAAGCGTGTAAAGTTTTAAAGGAAGAAGGTATAGAAGTTGTACTAATAAACAGCAATCCCGCTACAATAATGACAGACAAAGAAATAGCCGATGCAATTTATATAGAGCCGTTAAATGTAGAAATGATTGAGAAGATTATAGTAAAAGAAAAACCCGATAGTATAATGGCAGGCATGGGAGGTCAAATAGCATTAAATCTAGCTGTAGAGCTTTATAAAAAGGGAATAATACAAAAGTACGGTTTAAAGCTTTTAGGTACCGATGTAAATTCAATAGATAAGGCTGAAGATAGAGAAAAGTTTAAAAAGCTAATGGAAAGCATAGGAGAACCTGTTATAGAAAGTCAAATAGTAAATACTATAGAGGAAGCTTTGGAATACAGTAATGTTATAGGATTCCCACTAGTTGTTAGACCTGCCTTTACAATGGGTGGAAGCGGTGGAGGAATTGCCAATAATAAAGAAGAATTAAAGGAAATTGCATCAAAGGGTTTAAATTATAGTATGGTGAATCAGGTCCTGATTGAAAGAAGCATAAAGGGATGGAAAGAAGTAGAATATGAAATGATAAGGGATAATAAAGGGAACACTATTACAGTGTGTAACATGGAGAATATTGACCCTGTGGGAGTACATACGGGTGACAGTATAGTTATAGCCCCTTCTCAGACCCTTAGTGACAAAGAATATCAAATGCTTAGAAATGCATCTATAAAGATAGTAAGTGAATTAGATATTAAAGGGGGATGTAATGTTCAGCTTGCCCTTGACCCAAATAGTTTTAAATATCAGGTTATAGAAGTAAATCCCAGGGTTAGTCGTTCCTCGGCTCTAGCATCAAAAGCTACAGGTTATCCTATAGCAAAGGTAGCAGCTAAAATAGCCATAGGCTATAATCTTGATGAAATAAAGAACGATGTTACGGGTAAAACCTTTGCATGCTTTGAACCCACTTTAGACTATTGCGTAGTTAAGATACCTAAGTGGCCCTTTGATAAATTCAAGACTGGAAACAAGACCCTTGGTACGAAAATGATGGCAACGGGAGAAGTTATGGCCATAGCAAATAACTTCGAGAGTGCCCTGCTCAAGGGTGTGAGATCCTTAGAAATCGGACAGTACAATCTATACAATCCTGATTTACATGAATTATCCATAGAAGAACTTGAGACAAATATACAAATTGCTGACGATGAAAGATTGTTCTATATTGCGGAGATGTTCAGGAGAGGAGTCCAGGTAAAAGAGATTTCACTAATGACGGGTATTGATAAATTTTACCTCGATAAGATAAAGAATATTGTAGACTTAGAAGAGTCCATAAAAGCCAAGGGCCTAGATGGCATTGATAGAAACAAGATGTTATTACTTAAGAAAAAGGGTTTCTCCGATAAGGGAATGGCTATTTTAACGAAAACAACCGTTATGGAGGTATATAAATTAAGGAAGAAATATAATATAGAGGCTGTATATAAGATGGTGGATACCTGTGGTGGAGAATTTGAGGCAGCATCTCCCTACTATTACTCTACCTATGATATAATAGATGAAGTGGAGGTTTCACCGAAGGATAAGGTTATGGTAGTAGGTTCTGGTCCTATAAGAATAGGTCAAGGTATAGAATTTGATTACTGCTCAGTACATGGAGTATTAGCCCTTAGGGAGGAGGGGATAGAATCCATCATAGTTAATAACAACCCTGAGACAGTAAGTACGGATTTTGATACCTCCGACAAGCTATATTTTGAGCCCCTTACAGGGGAAGATGTACTTAATATCATAGAAAAGGAAAAACCAAAGGGCGTTATACTTCAGTACGGGGGTCAAACCTCAATAAAGCTGGCTGAGTTTTTAGACGAAATGGGTATAAATATCCTGGGTTCCTCGGCGGACAGTATAGATAAGTCAGAGGATAGAAAAAAGTTTGAAAAATTATTAGATGAACTAGATATTAAAAGGCCAAAGGGTAAGGGAGTGCTGACCTTAGAGGAAGGTCTAGAGGCTTCAGAGGAATTGGGATATCCAGTCCTTGTCAGACCAAGCTATGTCCTTGGTGGCATGGGTATGGAGATAGCCTATAACAGGGAAGAGCTTAAAAAATATTTGCAGGGTGCCTTCAAAATAGACACTAAGAATCCAGTACTCATAGATAAGTATATGATGGGGCTTGAAATAGAAGTTGATGCCATTTGTGACGGTGAAGATATACTGATACCAGGAATTATGGAACATCTTGAAAGGGCAGGTGTTCATTCCGGGGACAGCATATCCATCTATCCAGCGGAGAATATATGTGATGAAATTGAGAAAAACATAATAGACTATTCCCATAGGATAGCAAAGGCTCTAGAAGTTAAGGGATTAATAAATATCCAATATGTCCTATGTGAAGGAAAGCTATACGTTATAGAAGTCAATCCAAGGGCATCTAGAACCATACCCTATATAAGCAAAGTGACTGGTGTACCCATGATAAGTCTTGCTACGAAGGTAATGTTAGGTAAAAAGCTAAAGGACCTTGGCTATGGAGTAGGACTTAACAGGGTGAAAAAAATAAATGCAGTCAAGGTACCTGTATTTTCCATGGAAAAACTCCCCGATACTGAAATAGCCCTTGGCCCAGAAATGAAATCTACCGGTGAAGTCTTAGGTGTTGGTGACGATTTAGATACGGCCCTTTACAAAGGACTCGTTGCAGCAAGTATGGAGATACCAAGGGGTGGAAAGGTTATAGTAAGTGTTTCAGATAACTATAAAGAAGAATTTGTACCCATAGCTGAGAATTTGAAGGAGTTAGGATTTGAGTTCTTTGCAACGGAAGGTACTGGAAAGTTTTTAGACGAAAAGGGTATAGAGTCAAAAAAGGTAGGAAAGATTGGAGAAGGAGGCATATGTCTCTTAGACTTAATAGATAATGGAGAAATAGATTTAGTTGTAAACATACCGACAAAGGGACGGAACTCAAGGACTGATGGCTTCCAAATAAGGAGACGGGCAGTGGAAAAAAGGGTGTGCTGTTTAACTTCTCTAGATACTCTTATGGCAATTATTGATATAATAAAGAAGGGTATAAAAATGGAGAATCTTGAAGCTATCAATATATGTAATATTTAACAATAACCTAGAGGTTAAGGCATGGCTTTGAGGTTTTAAGTACCCAAGGGGAATACCCTAGATGGGCCGTAGGCTTATTAGGAATAAACTCTTAACTAATAAAGGGGGAAGAATATGGAAGCTTCAAAGGAAATTGCAAAGCATTTACTTGAAATTCAAGCTGTTACAATTAAGGATACATCAAATCTATTTACTTGGGCATCGGGTATAAAATCACCAATATACTGTGACAATAGACTTACTATGAGTTACCCAAGGGTAAGAAATACCATAGCAGAAGCCTTTAAGGAAGTAATAGAAAGGGAGTTTCCTGAAGCCGGGATTATAGCAGGAACAGCAACAGCGGGAATTCCCCATGCAGCATGGGTTAGTGAAAAAATGGACTTACCTATGGTATATGTAAGAAGCACTGCTAAGGGTCATGGGAAGCAAAATCAAATAGAAGGCAGATTATTTGAAGGTAAGAAGGTAGTCCTTATTGAAGACCTGCTTTCTACTGGAGGAAGTTCCATGAAGGCCGTAAAAGCCCTTAGAGAGGCCGGAGCCCAGGTTATAGGAGTAGTGGCAATATTCAGCTATAATTTCCAAAGCGTAGATGATTTGTTTAAAGAAGAAGATACCCAATACAAAACATTGACAAGCTACGATATATTATTGCCAATAGCGGTGGAAATGGGATATGTAAAGAAAGAAAACTTGGAATTGTTAAAACAATGGAGTAAAGACCCATATATATTTACAAAGTAATTTACAACCAAGAGCTGTGATTGCTATTTTCTTTATGAGTTAACCTCTTGTGTTAGTAGAGCATAAACTAGGATTTTACCGAAGTTTAAGGGAACTTTTAAAAAGAATAGGATTACAAGACTTAGAAAGGGGATATCTCACAATTTATTGTGAGATATCCTCAAGTTTTTCTGCTCCTTAGATAGATATATACCTGTAGTTATTCATATAAAGTTGCATAATTAGTATTTTTTTTGTAAAAAAATTCTTTTATAAACAATTAATTATTGGAAATAAAAAGTGAATCTAGTATAATAAAGAGCAAGAATAACAAAATTAAAACTATTCTTACTCTTTATTATTATACTAGATTCATAGGAGGATAAAAATGACAGAGATAAAAGTAGCAAAGTTTGGAGGAACATCCCTAGCTAATTCCAATCAATTTCGCAAGGTAGGGGCAGTTGTTGAAGCCGATAAAGACCGTAGATATGTTATTGTATCGGCCCCTGGTAAGGGCCATAGTGATGAGAATAAGGTAACGGACCTACTTTATCTATGTCATGCCCACATAAATTACTCTGTTCCATTTGATCAAGTCTTTGATATCATATCTAATCGTTATTTAGAAATAGTTAATGGACTTAAGATTGACCTGGATATTAGGGTCTATCTAGATGAAATAAAGGAGAGCATATCAAAGGGCGTTTCAGTAGATTATCTAGTTAGTAGAGGTGAATATTTAAATGCCTTAATAATGGCAAAGTTCCTGAATTATGATTTCATAGATGCTAAGGAAGTTATATGTTTCGATAAAAGTGGTTCCTTAGATATGGTTAGAACAGAAGAAGTATTGTCTAAAAGATTATCTAAGCACAATAGGGCAGTGATACCTGGTTTTTATGGGAGTACACTTGATGGCAAAATTAAGACCTTTTCCAGAGGGGGTTCTGATATTACAGGGGCAATAGTAGCTCGAGTAGTTCAGGCTGAAGTTTATGAAAACTGGACTGATGTATCTGGGTTTCTTATGACAGACCCACGTATTGTAGAAAATCCTAGACCAATTGAAAAAATAACCTATAGAGAACTACGTGAACTATCCTATATGGGAGCCTCTGTCCTTCATGAAGAAGCCATCTTACCTGTTCGTAATGTAGATATACCAATCAATATTAGAAATACCAATGAACCCGATAATCCAGGGACAATGATAAATAGTGTAGATGATAGAAAGAATGATAATATAATAACTGGTATAGCAGGAAAAAGGGATTTTACAGTTATAGCAGTACATAAAAATCATATGAATTCAGAGGTTGGCTTTATTAGAAAGATTCTTTTAATCCTTGAAATCCATAATATTACAATCGAACATGTACCATCGGGTATAGATACGGTTTCAATAGTTATTTCAAATTCTCAATTAGATAGTAAGTTAGATTTAATTGTTGAGGAAATAGAGAAACAGTGTAATCCAGACTCCTTAAATGTCTATAGAAATATGGCTCTTATAGCCACCGTTGGAAATAACATGGCCCATACTCCTGGCATAGCTGCCAAGCTTTTTACCGCCTTGGGAAATGAGGGAATAAATATACGAATGATAGATCAAGGATCAAGTGAGATAAACATAATCACTGGAGTAGAAGATAAGGATTTTGAAAAAGCAATAAAGGCCATATATAATGCATTTGTAGGAGAATAGAGATAGATTTGATTGTTTGGAAAAATTAGAAATGAGCATTGTATAGATAAACAATACTAAAATTTACTAATCTTTAAAATTATTCATCTATATGGATAGATAATGATATTTTACAGATAATAATCCCATAGTAAAATATATTAGATAAAATAACACAAAGACTTTGACATATTATTTATAAAATATTATAATATCGATAATAAAAGTAAAAAGACTATGAAGAGAAGAGTAGATATAGGAAGTAGTTTTAGGGATATTTTTTCATAGCCCTTAGCGAGTCGATAATGGTGGGAGATCGATACGAAGCCTATATTGAAGAACATCTCCGAGTCTCTAACCGAAATTTATATAATAAATAGTAGGCTTAGACGGAACCAAACCGTTAACATTGGATAGCATGAAATAAATGCTAGTTTAAGATGGTCATGAATAGAGATAATTCCTTTTGAAACCTAGTAAATTTTTCAGAGAAAATATTAAGTTATAAAGGCGAATATCTATAGATATAGGCTTACACATTAGTGTAAAATTTAATATCTAGTCTAATATGGCAATAAGGGTGGTACCGCGAAGAATAAGTCTTTCGTCCCTATTTTAGGAGATGAAGGACTTTTTTTATTATAAAAATCTTCAACATAAAACTTGTAGTCATAAAATAGAGGAGGTAAAAGGATGGAATCTACATTAGTTAAGGATATTTACAGAAATACGGAAAAGTATATAGATAAAACCATAACTATTTCTGGCTGGATAAGAACATCAAGAGCATCAAAGGCCTTTGGTTTTATCGAATTAAATGATGGAAGCTTTTTTAAGAATATTCAGGTAGTTTTCGAAGAAAATCTTGATAACTTTAAGGAGATTTCCAAGTTTACAATAGCATCGGCTATTGTAGTAGAGGGTACGGTAGTTGCTACGCCAAATGCAAAGCAGCCCTTTGAAATTAAGGCAAAAAAGATAGTTTTAGAAGCAGACTCCCATAGGGACTATCCATTGCAGAAGAAAAGGCATACCTTTGAATTTTTAAGGACAATTGCCCATTTAAGACCTCGCAGTAATGGTTTTGCTGCCGTATTTAGAGTACGCTCCCTTACTGCCTACGCTATCCATAAATTTTTCAATGAGAGGGGCTTCGTATATGTTCATACCCCAATTATCACGGGAAGTGACTGCGAAGGAGCAGGAGAAATGTTTAAGGTATCAACCCATGATTTTTATAATATCCCAATGAATGAAGAGGGGAAAGTAGACTATAGTAAAGACTTTTTTGGAAAGGAAACAAACCTAACTGTAAGTGGACAATTGCAGGGTGAAGCATATGCCCTTGCCTTTAGAAATATATATACCTTTGGACCTACATTTAGAGCAGAGAACTCCAATACTGCAAGGCATGCCTCTGAATTTTGGATGATGGAACCGGAGATAGCCTTTGCTGATTTAAATGACAATATGGATTTGGCAGAGGATATGCTTAAATATATTATCAGCTACGTTATGGAAAACGCTCCTGAGGAGATTGAGTTCTTTAACAAATTCATCGATAAGGGACTCCTTGAGAGGCTAAATAACGTCCTTAATTCGGATTTTGGAAGAATTACCTATACGGAAGCTATTGAAATACTTAAGAAGGCAGATAAAGAATTTGAATATCCAGTTGAATGGGGCTGTGACCTTCAAACGGAGCATGAGAGATATATAACGGAGGAGGTATATGGAAAACCGGTTTTTGTAACCGATTATCCAAAGGACATCAAGGCCTTCTATATGAGGGTAAATGAGGATAACAAAACCGTAGCTGCCATGGATTTACTTGTTCCCGGCGTAGGAGAGCTTATTGGAGGAAGCCAGAGGGAAGAGAGGCTGGATGTATTAGAAAAGAGAATGAAAGAAATGGACCTTAATAAGGATGACTATTGGTGGTATCTTGACCTTAGAAAGTATGGAGGAGTTAAACATGCGGGCTTTGGTCTGGGCTTTGAAAGGGCTATTATGTATCTAACGGGAGTAGCAAACATAAGGGACGTTATACCCTTCCCAAGAACTCCAAAGTATGCTGAATTTTAATATTTTTCTATTATGGGTCTTAATAAATCTGTTTTATATTTTGAATGTCCTATAAAAAATAGGCTTATCATAGGAAAAATTCAAATTCTAGAAAAATACCTTAATTTACAACTGTAAATTAAGGTATTTTTTAATGGAAAGGTGAGAGAATTAATTAGGCAAAAAATATAAAGTATTAAATTAATATATAACCCTAAAAATATATTCCAATTTATAGAAAATATGTTATAATAAAGATGAATATGAAAACGTTTCCGAGAACGTTTCCGGAAATAAAAACTATAAGGAGGATATTTTTATGGTTAAGATACAGGAAAAAAGGAAATCGAGGCATAGGGTCAAAACTAGTAGTAAAAACAGAATTGGTCATGTAATATTAGCTATTTTATTAGTAGTTAATATGCTTGTGGCCGTAAATCCAGTCTATTCATTGGCAGCATCCCAGAAGGATGATTTTACCTCAAACGTAATGGCACCCTTGCATGTTAAGGATTGGGGTCAATTTGAATATGAATTGGAAATGGCAGAGGATATAGGAGTAGATGCCGTTACCGTAGATGTATGGTGGGGAGATGTAGAGAAACAAGGGGATAATCAATTTGATTGGAGCTACTATGATCGAATATTTAGTAAAATAAAGGCTGCCGATTTGAAGATTATTCCCATAATGTCCTTTCACCAATGTGGTGGAAATGTTGGAGATGACTACAACTCGTATCTACCAAGCTGGGTATGGGATAAATATTACGGAAGAGAATATAAAGGTAGAATCCTTGACCGGGATGACTTGAAATATCAAAGTGAATTAGGCAATATTTCTTCAGAGTACCTTGCCCTATGGGTTGATGATTTAGTAAAGGATGAATATATTGACTTTATGAACAGCTTTGAAGATCAATACAGTGAGTATGCCAATGATTTTATAGAATTGAACATAAGTGCAGGAAGTTCAGGGGAATTACGATACCCGTCCTATAACGCCCATGACGCTAGAAATCCATATAGTGGATTTCCTAATAAGGGGTATTTACAATGCTACTCTAATTTAGCACAGGATGATTTTAGGGATTCCATGTTAGAAAAGTATAATAATTTGGCGGGAGTAAACAGAGCATGGGGTACAAGCTTAAGGGATAAATCTCAAATAACACCTCCTATGGATGGGGAAAGCTTTTTCTATGATTCTAGTAAACCATACTTAAACTCTCAATATGGTAGGGATTTCATCGAATGGTATAATAAAGAGCTAGTTGACCATGGAAGAAATATGATTACCTATGGACAGCAAGCATTTGACAATGAATTTTCCAATATAAAGATAGGGATTAAGATTCCAGGGGTTCATTGGCAAATCAAGAACACAGAGTATCCAAGAACCGCAGAAATCTGCACGGGCTTAGTCAATACGGATTTTAGTGAGGAAAACGGATATGGCTATAGACCTATTATTCAAATGGTTAAGGAGTTTGGTGGTAGGGTTATACTTCACTTTACTTGCTTAGAAATGAATGATGGTAGTGGTCATCATACATCAGGAGCTAAAACATTGGTAGGATGGGTAGGAGACACAGCCCATAGGCATATGGTTGAAGTTAAAGGAGAAAATGCTCTACCCTTTGGAAACGATGATCAGCAGTTTTGGAATAACATTAATGATGCCATAAACAATCATCATTATAATGGAATTACTATTTTAAGAATGAATGATGCTGTATATGGAAATTCAAATAAATATTATCATGACTTGATAAATAATAATAAACCACCATCTTCCCCAAGGGTTACATTCCGTATAAATCAGGCATATACAAACTTTGGAGAAGAATTACACGTAGTTGGAAATCACCCTGCCCTTGGAAATTGGGACCCAAATAAGGGGATAAGAATGTATACATATGATTATCCCTCATGGACTGTGACCCTAGGAGATTTGCCTCAAAATACCACTATAGAATTCAAATTTATTAAAAAATCCCCGGGTTCAGTAATCTGGGAGGATGCAATTGGAAATAGAACCTATAGAATATCCAATATTACAGGAGAATATATAGGGAACTGGAACCAATAAATTAATCTAATACCTCATAACTAACTTTTATCATTAAATTAAATTGGGCTTTACAAATTGACTTTTACCTATAGTCTATGGATTTGTAAGGCCCTTTTTTAGTTTCTTTATATAAAGCAAAACATTTTTTGTAAGAAATTTAGTTAAAGGTAGGTAAATCAAATAGATTACATAAAATAGACACATTCTATCTCCATGACTTGAAGGAGAACTCTAAGGCTTGAGGAGATAAAAGCTTATGGAAGGGAGAAGGTGGTCATAGGTCCTTGTCCCTGAAAATTTTAAAAATTACTAAAAAACTATTTTATAATTTGATAAATTATGATAAAATGGACATACAAATTGGAAACGTTTCCAGTAACGTTTCCGAAAATACCATTAAAAGCGGGGGTTTGCAATGAAAGATTTAAACATAAAGGATATAGCTAAAATTGCAGGTGTTGGCATCAGCACAGTATCTCGCGTTATTAACAACCATCCTGATGTTAAGGATAAGACCAGAGAGAGAATACGGAAGATAATAGAAGAGTATAACTATATTCCTAACAATAGTGCAAGAAATTTAAAGAGAACTGATTCTAAAAACATAGGAGTTTTAGTTAAAGGTATTTTCAACCCATTTTTTGCTAAGATTATTCAATCTATTGAGGAAAAGATTAGCGAAGAGGGTTACTCCACGATACTTCACTATAATGATTATAATAGCAACGATATAGAAGTTGCCATAGAGCTTGTAAAAGAGAAAAAGTTAAGAGGAATAATTTGCCTTGGAGGAAACTTTACTAATATAGACGAAAGTCAACTAATAGATTTAGAAACCCCCATAGTATTATCCTCCGCAGACATTATTCAGGATTTAAACAAAGAAATTTTCTCAAGTATAGTTATAGAAAATGAAAAGGCAGCCTCTGAGGCTGTAGATTATTTGTGTAAGCTAGGTCATGAGAAAATTGGAATTATTGTTACGGGTCAAGAAGATAAATGTATTGGAAAGCTAAGGTTTCAAGGTTATAAAAAGGCACTAGAAAAAAACGGGATAGAATATAAGGAAGAATTTTTAGAGATAGGTAAATATACATTTAAATCTTCATTCGATGCAATGAATAAGCTTTTAGACAAGGAGCTTAACCTTACAGCAGTCTTTGTTACCTCAGATATTATGGCCATAGGGGCCGCTAAGGCAATTCTTAAAAGAGGACTAAAGATACCAGATGAAATTTCTATAGTGGGATTTGATGGTATTGAATACGCTGAGTATTTCCATCCATCTATTACAACTATAAAGCAGCCCGATGAAGACTTTGGGAAGAGAAGTGTTGAAATCTTATTTGACTTAATTAAGAGGAAGAAGGAGCATCAACATATAATTTTAGAAACACAATTATTGAAAAGGGAGTCCTGTAAGAAATTGACATCTAAGTAGTAGACATTTATGGGTCTACATTTTAAAAATTAATTTTTAGAAATACTTAAAAAATTATTCATTAAATTAATACTCCAACGATAAATCTTATTGAAGGGGAATTAATTAAATAAAATATATGGGAATAGGGGGGAAATAAAAGGAAATCAATGCAATAAATATTTTAAATATGTAAAAGAAGAGAAGGTATTTTAAAAAATAGGATTAAGAGGGGGATTATAATGAAAAAATCAAAAGGATTTTTAGCATTAAGTATTTTAATCGTATTTACACTTGCTTCTATTCTTACTGCTTGTACGCCCGAGACTTCGCAGGATGATGTAACTGAAGCTCCGCAGCAAGAAAATGAAGAAGCGGAAAGAGTTGAAGTAGATATTTTTCAATTCAAGGTAGAAATAGCAAAGGAATTAGAGGATGCTGCTAAGGAATATGAGAAAGAGAATTCGAATGTTAAGATTAACATTCAAACAGTTGGTGGTGGTGACGATTATGGTGCGGCTTTAAGGGCTAGGTTCCAGACTGGTAATGAACCTGACATTTTCAATGTTGGTGGACCTCAAGACATAAAGGACTGGATGGAAAAAGTAGAAGATTTATCGGATCAGCCCTGGGTTGATTTGGCCCTTGATGGTATGCTTTCCGGTGCAACCTTAGAAGATAAAGTCTATGCACTGCCCTTTAATATGGAGGGTTATGGATTTATTTATAACAAGGCCATATTCAAGGATGCTGGAATAGATGCTTCCCAAATAGTTGATTTTACTAGTCTAGAAAATGCAGTTAAAGCATTGGATGAAAAAATAAAATCCGGTGAACTAAAGGAGAAATATCCTCTTTTAGAATCCGTGTTTGAATATGCTGCAAAGGAGACCTGGTCAACTGGCCTACATACCTCAAATGCAGTACTTTCCCAAGAGTTTGATAGTGCAGTTGTTGCCTTTAATTCAGATAAGGTTGAATTTCAATATGGAGATGCATTGAAGGCCATTATTGATTTACAGGCAGATTACTCTTCAAGCCCTGATTCAAAGGAAAAACTAAATGCGGTGGATTATGCCACTCAAGTTGATGAAGGTATAGCAATTGAAAGGGTTGCTATGGTTCAGCAGGGTAACTGGGTATTTGGTGGAGTTAATGATATAGATGAAAATGTAGCTCAAAATTTAGATATTCTTCCATTGCCTGTTAAGGGAGCTAAGGAAGACTCTATTTTTGTAGGTATTCCTATGCATTGGGTAGTAAATAAGGATAACAGCGATGCAGAAAGGCAAGCCTCAAAGGACTTCTTAAACTGGTTATATACCTCCGATAAGGGTAAGGATTATATAGTAAATAAGTTTTTCTTTATTCCTCCTCTAAAGGGATATGAAGAACTAGAGTCAAAGGACCCACTAGGAAGAGCTGTTAACAGATATGTTTCCGAGGGAAGAGTAATGCCCTGGGTATTTATGGGATATCCAACTGGTTGGGGAATGGAAGTAATGGGAGTAGAAATTCAAAAATATTTAGCTGGTAATATCACTTGGGATGAAGTAATTTCTAATTCTCAAGCTAGATGGTCAGAGCTAAGATAATTTCACATAAATAGTGGGGGATGAAAATCCCCCATAAAATTTATTGAGGAGGAAAATATGAAAGGGTCAAAGTTGTGGTTTGGTGTTTTTGTATTCCCAATATTACTTACTTTTTTGATAGTTGTAATTGTCCCCATGATAATGGGTATTTACTATTCATTTACCGATTGGAATGGAATACTAAATAATGCTGATTGGGTGGGAATGAGTAACTATTTAGAAGTATTAAGAGAGGATAAAGAATTTTTAGATTCCTTTATATTCACGGGAAAATTTGCAATGGTATCGGTTATTTTAATAAATCTTATCGGGTTTAGTTTAGCACTTCTTGTTACAAGAAATTCAAGATTGAATAACGCCTTGAGAAGTATATTTTTCATGCCAAATCTCATTGGTGGTTTGATTCTTGGTTTTGTTTGGCAGTTTATTTTTACAAAGGCTTTTGATTCCCTTGGAGGCAAGCTTGGTCTAAGCTTTCTAGAGGGATGGCTGTCAACTACCACAACAGGTTTTTGGGGACTAGCTATTCTAATGTCTTGGCAAATGTCGGGTTATATGATGGTAATATACGTTGCGGCACTACAAAGTATTCCCGAATCCCTCAAGGAAGCTGCAAAAATAGATGGAGCAAATGCTTGGGAAAGGCTGAAGAATATAACTATACCCTTAGTTGCTCCAGCATTTACAATAGGTTTATTTTTAACACTCTCCAATTCATTTAAGCTATTTGACCAGAACTTAGCATTAACAAACGGGGCCCCATTTAATTCAACTCAGATGTTAGCCCTTAATATATATAAAACAGCCTTTACCTTTAACAGATTTGGATTAGCCCAAGCGAAGGCAGTAATATTTTTAATTTCAGTAGCAGCAATTACTATGACTCAAATATATTTTAGTAAAAAGAGGGAGGTAGAAATGTAGTGTCGAATAATATTATCAAAAGATTTGGACTACCTGTCTTAAGTAGTCTGTTGGCAGTATTGTTTTTATGGCCCCTATATATAGTATTTACAAACTCTCTTAAAACTCAAAAAGGTATATTTTTAAATGTTATGAGTTTACCCTTTGGTGAATATTTTAGTCCTAAAAACTATGCAGAAGCCTTTCTACGCCTGGAATTTATTCGGTCTTTTTTCAACTCCCTGTTTATTACAGTATTAAGTACTATAATAATAATAATATTTGCTTCAATGGCTGCTTGGATGCTTGTAAGGACAAAGACTAAACTGAGTGCATTCCTGTTCTTTTTATTTGCAGGCTCAATGCTCATACCATTTCAGTCTGTAATGCTGCCCTTGATAAGGCTGATGAGTATCTTAGGAGGAGTGATAGATCGACCGGATCTCTTTTTTAGTCCATTCGGACTCATATTTATGTATCTTGGCTTTGGCTCAAGCCTTTCAATAATTCTTTATCATGGTTTTATTAAAAACATACCTACGGAATTGGAAGAAGCAGCCACCATTGATGGATGTAATAAATTTCAAACTTTTTGGCATATAATATTTCCTCTACTAAAACCTATTACGGTTACAGTAGGCATATTAAATGCTATGTGGATATGGAATGACTTTTTATTGCCTCAGCTTGTAATTAATAGCCCTGAGTGGCAGACTATTCCACTTAAAATGTTCTTTTTCTTTGGGCAGTTCTCTAAAAAATGGCATCTAGCATTGGCTGGCCTTGTAATAGCTATGATTCCTATTATTATATTTTATATATTTGCACAAAAGCACATTGTTAAGGGGGTTACGGAAGGGTCTATTAAATAGAAATTCCAAGGTTTTAAAAAATTAAAGACTTATTAAATATATTCTTTGTAAGTGACTTTGGGAAGACTAAAGCTAGAGACCTGGACTTAAGGTTATATTCCAACTGAAGGAGCTAAGCAACCCCCCCACACCTAGGGGAGTGGAAGCTTTAAAATTTGATAAATTTGAGGGTTTGAAATTCAAGGAATGGGAGGGAGTATATAGGGGTATATGGTGGCTATAGGATTAGTACTTGGAAAAAGGTAATAAAAAAGTTAAGGAATTCAGCTTAAGATTTTTAGCATAACTGGAAATTTGTAAAAAATCATATATAATTGATAACTGAAAAGAAAGTATAAATAAAGGGGACAGAAAATGATTAAACGAGGAAGTGGCATACTTTTACACATTACATCTTTACCCAGTCCATATGGGATAGGTACCTTTGGAAAGGATGCCTATGAATTTGTTGATTTTCTTGAGAGGGCTGGACAAAAATATTGGCAGATACTACCCTTAGGAATGACAAGTTATGGAGACTCACCTTACCAATCCTTTTCTTCCTACGCCGGGAATCCATATTTTATCGACCTAGACCTATTAGTAGATGAAGGGATTCTGGATAAAGAGGAATTATCAGATATGGAATTTGTAGGGGATGAAACCCAGGTAGACTATGAAAGAATATTTTTAGATAGAATTCCTTTTTTAAGACTTATATATAATAGAATAAAAAAAGATATAGGTCAGGAGATTTTAAAATTTAAAGAAAATAACATAGATTGGATAGATGACTATTCCTTGTATATGGCTGTTAAAACTAATTTCAACTTAAAATCATGGCAGGATTGGGATGAAGACATAAGATTAAGAAAGCCAGAAGCAATTAAATATTACAAGGATAACTTTCAAGATGAAATTAATTTTTGGATCTATGTGCAATATGAGTTCTTTAAACAATGGAATAGGCTAAAGAAATATGCCAATAATAGGGGAATAAAAATTATTGGAGATATTCCTATTTATGTTGCTGAGGATAGTGCAGATATATGGGCAAATAGTGACTTATTCCTATTAGATGATGATAATAGACCCCTAAAGGTTGCCGGCTGTCCACCGGATGCCTTTTCTGAAACAGGGCAGCTTTGGGGAAATCCAATATACAACTGGGAAGTAATGGAGGAAAAAGGCTTTAAGTGGTGGGTTAAAAGAATTGAAGGCAATTATAAACTTTATGACATCGTAAGGATAGACCACTTTAGGGGATTTGAATCCTATTGGGAAGTACCCTATGGAGAGAAAACAGCCGTTAATGGAGAATGGATTAAAGGCCCAGGGATGAAACTCTTCAATGTCATAAAAAGAGAACTTGGTGATATCCATGTAATCGCTGAAGACTTGGGTTTTCTTACCCAAGAAGTATTAGATTTTAGAGAGGAATCTGGATATCCTGGAATGAAGGTGCTTCAATTTGCCTTCGATGCTAGAGAAGAAAGTGATCATCTTCCTCATAGCTATGATGCAAATTGTGTTGTATATACTGGTACCCATGACAATGATACAGCTAATGGTTGGTTTGAAAATGCAGATGAGGATGACGTAAAATATGCTGCTCAATATCTAAATTTAAATGAAAAAGAGGGATACAATTGGGGCTTTATAAGGGGGGCATGGAGCTCAGTTGGCAATGTAGCTATTGCCCAAATGCAAGACTTCTTAGGATTGGGGACGGAAGCTAGGATGAATATACCATCAACTTTAGGTGGGAATTGGCTATGGCGACTTAAAAAAGGTGAATTAACTGGGGATTTAGCTGACAAAATTTACAGGATGACAAAACTTTATGGGAGGTAGGATTAGCCATGTTTGATAGAGAAGCATTTAAGGAAAACGTAAAGAGGATACTAAAGATAGACTTTGCCAAAACCTTGGATAAGGCAGAGATATATGAAAAATATAATGCAGTTTCTAAGGCCTTAATGGAAGGCATAATTGACGACTTCAATAAAACAGAAGAGGAGTATTCAAAGGAGAAACAAGCATATTATTTTTCTGCTGAATTTTTGATGGGGAGGGCCCTGGGTAATAATTTAATTAATCTAGGTGCTTATGATAAGGTCAAAGAAGCCCTAGAAGATTTAAATATAGATATAAATCATCTTGAAGAAATAGAAGAGGATGCAGGGTTAGGAAATGGTGGACTTGGGAGACTAGCCGCCTGCTTTCTAGACTCCTGTGCAACTATGAACCTTCCCGTAACGGGCTATGGAATTAGATATAGTCATGGTATTTTTAAGCAGAGATTTGAAAATGGCTTCCAAGTTGAGGAGGGAGATAATTGGTTAAAATACGGTGACCCTTGGTCCATAGAGTGTAGGAAAGATGAAGTAGTAGTTGAATTCAGTGATGGTAAAGTAAAGGCTGTCCCCTATGATACTCCAATCATTGGATATGGAACTAAAAATGTTAATAAGCTTAGACTATGGAAATGTGAACCGATTAAAGAATTTGACTTTGAATCCTTTAATTCTCAAGAATATGATGAGGCTACAAAGGAAAAAAATAGGGCAGAGGATATCTCTAGGGTGTTGTATCCAAATGATTCTAAAAAAGAAGGAAAAATTCTAAGGCTTAAACAACAGTACTTTTTTGTATCTGCATCTTTACAGGATTTAGTTAGAAAATTTAAGAATAGATTTGGGGGAGACTTTGAATTGTTTCCCCAATACCATGGGATACAACTCAATGACACCCATCCAGTTGTAGCTATTCCTGAGTTTATGAGAATATTAGTTGATGAAGAAAATATCCAGTGGGAGAAAGCCTTTGAGATTACAACCGAGACCTTCGCCTATACAAACCATACAATACTTTCAGAGGCCCTTGAACAATGGGATAGTAAGCTTTATGAAGAAATCCTCCCTAGGGTTTATGAAATAATTAAGAAAATAGACGAAAAATTCCATAGGGAACTGGTTGCAAAGGGATATGGAAACGAAGAAATTGAAAAGATGAGAATAATATGGGATGATAAGATAAGAATGGCTTGGTTAGCCATACATGGTACCCATACAATAAATGGTGTTGCACAACTCCATACAGGCATATTAAAAAATCAAGAATTAAAGGAATGGTACAAGCTTTATCCAAATAGATTTCAAAATAAAACAAACGGTATTACTCCAAGGAGATGGCTAGCCTTATGCAATAGGGAGCTGGCAGACTTTATAACAGAGTTAATGGGGTCATACCAGTGGATTACTAATCTGTCTATGTTAAAAGATTTAGAAAAATATTCCGATGATGAAAATGTACTGATGAGGTTCTTAGATATTAAACATGGGAAAAAGAAGGAACTTGCCCAATATATAATGTTAAATGAAGGGATAAATATAAATCCAGATTCTATATTTGATATTCAAATAAAAAGGCTCCATGAGTACAAAAGACAATTACTGAACGCCTTCCACATTTTAGACCTATACTATAGGATAAAGGAAAATCCAGATATGGATTTATTCCCAAGAACCTTCATCTTTGGGGCTAAAGCAGCACCGGGATATGTTAGGGCAAAGGCAATAATAAAATATATAAATGAAATAGCCGAGTTGATAAATAACGATGGGGAAGTCAATGATAAAATTAAGGTTGTATTTGTTCAAAACTATAGGGTTTCATATGGGGAGAAGCTCTTTCCTGGGGCCGATATATCGGAACAAATATCTACAGCAGGAAAGGAAGCATCGGGAACCGGAAACATGAAGTTTATGCTCAATGGCACACCTACCCTAGGGACCTACGATGGAGCAAACGTGGAAATTGTAGGAGAAGCAGGAGAAGAAAACAACTTCATATTTGGAGCAAGGGTAGAAGAAATCAACAAAATTAAAGATAGTTATGATCCAAAGGAATTTTATGAAAAAGTTCCTGGGTTGAAGAGAGTTGTAGACACTTTAATTGATGGAACCTTTGATGATGGGGGAACTGGAATGTTTGAAGAACTATATGACTCTCTACTAAAGGGTACAGATTGGCATGAGCCAGATAACTACTTCCTCTTTAGAGATTTCGATGACTATAGAGAAGCCCATAAAAAAGTTGAAAGGGCATATAGAGATAGATTGTCATGGGCAAGAAAATGCTGGATTAATATGATTAATGCAGGTAAATTTAGCAGTGATAGAACCATTAGTGAATATGGGAAGGAGATTTGGAAAATAAAGGAAAAAAGAGTAGAAAAGTAGCTTGGCTATTTTTCTAAGGATGATGATAAATTTTCCTGAGATTTTTAAAGCTAGGAGGGATAGGGAATTTTCTTATCCTTCCTAATTTTAATAACTTACATTCCATACTAGCAAATGATAGATTATAATTATGTGAGAATATAAGAAACTTTCATAGTACATTGCAAGCCTTTTAAATATTTTCATTATATTGCTTGACAACCAGTTCTTTGATATTTTCTAAATTTCCATAGACCGTTATCTTATCTCCAACTTTAAATATCAAATCCCTTTTGGGAAAGTGAATTATATGATTTCCCCTGTCAACATTAAGGACTTGTATATACTTATCTGTCAAGTCCGATTCCTTCAAAGTTATTCCATTAAGCTTACTGCCCTCTTCAATCATAAATTCAGCTACCCCGAATTCATCGTTAAGCTTTAAAACCTCTTCTACAGTCCTATATTTTTTACTTTTAGCCATTTTTTTAATCAATATCCTTTCGATGTAGTTTTCCAATTTATGAACTAGAGGTTTATTCCTTAAGACAAACATTACACCTAGTACTACTATTATTACTGACAATATAATATAAATTATTTCATATTTGCTTTGGACTATGTTTACAACTAAGCCAATGAGTGCTGCATATCCAACGTAGCTAAGGAGCATCAATATCTGTGCTATTTTTCTCCTCGTTGGATGTTGAGAAATCAATTCCGATTCCATCGTAGTAAATCCCGTATTTGTTATTATGGATATAACCTGAAACCTTGCTTTATCTAAATCAAGGCCCGTAAGCTTTAAGGCTATAGAAAAGAACTCCACTACAAATGTAAGTATTAGAAGTATTAGAATAGTAGTTATACCAGTCATTTTTTGCCCTCCTTATATAAATATATTATCGGATATAGCTTTTTATTGCCAGCCATTTTTTCTTTATTTTAAGTGTTGGTGTTATATATCTATATAGATTTGTGATTGAAAATGTTAACTTACTTCAGCAGGCACAGAGAATCCTTTTGGCTCATGCAATAAATCTGTTTATAAATAGATAATAGAAGGTAAAACAGATTTATAAAAGAGTCTCTGATGAAGAGC
>JAKSBP010000419.1 GCA_022361035.1 Clostridia bacterium | reverse complement strand
TTATCCATAGGGCAGTATTTGAGTACGTTACTCCTATGACCTTAACGGGAAAGCGACATAAGGGAAAACGCCATGACGAGGTTAAAACCTCCAGCGATAAATTTTCGCCTTTGAGTTATTCTTAGTCAGAATAATTCGCCATGACCCATAGGAGGAAATAATGATACTTCTACCTAGTCCTAAGTCATCCTATGGAGGGTAGCCAGTCCAAAGAGATTGGAAAATACACGTCTATATTTGAGAGAGAATATAGAGGTCTTTTATGAGCGGGAAAACTACCTGCTGCTTAAATACTGTGATATTTCATTATTAAAGAATGAAAAATTTAGGCAATGGACTAATGTATCAAAGAAAAGATAGGAGCCTTTGAAATATTAGTCTGTTGCCTAAGAAGGTAGGAGATGATATGAAGATGGATATAGAAAAAGATAAATATGGGTTTATTGAGATAAAGAGTGACCTTATAAATAAAAAAATCATAAAAGATGGTTCAAAAATTATATTTAAGATAGGGAACCTCGTATTAGCAGAATTTTATACAGGCAAATCATATAGTTATAAAGCTGTAGATGTTATTAACAATAAAGTAAAACATTTACACCATAGTAAAAAACAGCTTACAGAGAAAGGTTATGAGGCTGTTAAAGAAAGAATGTTATTGCTGCCGTTGGCTAAAGTAGATAATATAAATACTATTGATAGAGAAAAACAGATTATAACATATATCTTTGAGACTGTTCTGCCAAAGTATGGTTTTGCAATTAGGAGAAGCCAAGTAGAACTGGCGATAAGTATGCATGAAGCTATAAAGAATAGAAATATTGCACTATGTGAAGCAGAAGTAGGAACGGGCAAAACTTTTTCATATCTAATAGCGGGGATAGTTAATGGTTCCACAGGGACTAATCACCTTAATCTGCCAATAGTGATTACTACATCTAGTATTGCACTTCAAAAAGCGATTATAGAGGATTATATACCACTAATATCCAAAATATTGAGGGAAGAAGGCATCATAGATAAGAACATAACAGCCGTTATTAGAAAAGGGAAAAGCCATTATGTATGTGATAGGAGACTAAAGGACTGCATAAATTCCATACCTCATAAAAGGGACACATCTGAGTTTGAATCTATTGTCAAACTATTAGATGTTAATATGAGAAATATTGACCTCGATCAATATGATGATATTACTGCTTATGTGAAAAGTAGAATAAATGTAACTGAGAGGTGTAATAGTAAATGCCCGGAGTACTTATATTGCAGGTACAGCAGATTTCTTAATTATGCAAAGTCATATAGAAATATACAAATTTGTAATCATAACTACTTTTTCGCAGATGTAAAAAGGCGAAGTCAAAACAAAATGCCGATTATTCCGGAACACTCAATGGTGATTATAGATGAATGCCATAAGATATTAGATGTAGCTAGGCAAATGTATGGAACTAAAATAGCCAAAAATGATGTGGATAGGTTAATTAATTCAATTTTAAAATTAGAGTTTAGTAAAAAAAAGGGGTGGATAATAAAGGAATATGCAGAAAAGCTAAAAATAAAGACAGAAGGGGTTTATAAAGAACTACTAGAGGGTATTAAAAGTGAAGAAAATGAGGAAACGGAAAGATTCAAAGCCAATATAACAGATAGGCTAATAAATATTATAAAGAAAATGACCTATAATATTAATAGCCTCATTTATAATATAGAGAATGATGAGTCAAGCAGAAATAGACAGTCAAGATATATAATCAGTGCGTTACTAGAAATGAAAGAGAAGTTAAGTGCTTTCATGCTGCCTCAAAAGATAATATATTGGATTGAATTTGAAAATAAGGATAGGAGCAGAGTAAGTCTTTGTTCAATGCCCAAAGACCTTCATAAAAGGCTATATGATAATCTATGGCGAAAGGGACTGCCTTTTATACTTACATCTGGAACGCTATCTGAAAACGGTTCATTCACACATTTTAATAATAAAATAGGTATTGACTTAATAGAAAAATTGCATAGCCAAGGGAGAGTTAAAGTACAGGAAGTTACTAAAAGCTCTCCCTTTAATTATTGGGAAAATACCTTGTTATACATAAATCATAAGATGCCATTTCCAAACTCAAAGGATAAAGAATATATAAAATCCATAGCCAATAAGCTTATAAAGCTTATAAAAGCTACATACGGTCATACAATGGTGTTATTTACATCCTATAGAACAATGAACTTAGTCTTTAAAAGAGTATCGCAAGCTGATCTAAATTATCCACTCATTAAGATGGGTAAAGGAAAAAATTCTATCAATGCCTTTAAAAGTAGTATAAATGGTGTTCTATTTGCCACAGGTGCAGTTTGGGAAGGTACGGATATAAGTGGAGATACTTTATCATCCCTTATAGTGGTGAAACTTCCCTTTTCAGTACCTGACCCAATATCGGAATATGAGCAAACCCAGTATGAAAGTTTTGAGCAATATAAAGAAAAGGCCATATTACCAGAAATGATTATAAAGCTAAAACAAGGTGTAGGTAGACTGATACGGAGCGAAACAGATACAGGGGTAATATCCATACTTGATAGTCGCATGAAACCTAAGAGCAACTATTACAATAGAGTTATTAAAGCATTACCTAAATGTAAAACTACGAATAGCATAGAAGATATTGAAAGATTTATAAAGGACAAAAAACATGAATCTTATTTTTTACATCATAAAAGGCAATATGATAAATAAATGATTTTGACGGCAGAGACAAATTATGTTTCTGCCTTTTTTTATGGAATAGTACAAACATTTTTAAGCATACGTTAATAGTAATTAATAATGGGGGTAACATTATGAGGAATAAGCATACAATTGCCTTTGAAGATATGGATTTTTCTAATATTAGAGAGGATGACCTTGTTGATATTAAAGACATAAAAATAGATGAGTCCTTACCAAAGGAAGAAAAAATCAATCTATATTTAAAACAAATTAAAAATCCATATTTCTTTAAATGTAATGGCATAAACGTGAGAGTAAAATACACAAAAAATGGCCCGACATTTGAAGAATGTATAATGAATTATCTGAAACTAATCTAAACGTTAAGTAGCAAAATACAATAATATAATTTATTTAAGCATCTGGACGCATAGCAAGTTTTATGTTATACTAATTCAAAATTAGACTTTATCGGTTCACTCAAATTATTAGGTATTTTGCTAATTAATCTAATAATTAGGAGTGAAACGAAATGAGAATATGGAAAACATCTTTATATCTCCGTTTATCTAAAGATGATGGAGAAAAAGGCCAAAGCGAGAGTATCACCAATCAAAAATCTATCATCGAAAATTACCTAAAAGGTCGTGAGGAGTTTGACATTATATCCGTTAGAATAGATGATGGATATACAGGTTCAAATTTCAATCGTCCTGCTTTTAATGCCATGATGTCTGATGTAAAAGAAAGAAAAATTGATTGCATTATTGTAAAGGACTTGTCAAGATTTGGACGTGAACATATAGAAGCAAGCAAATATATTGAAAAAATATTCCCGTTTATAGGAGTAAGATTCATTTCGCTCAACGATAATTATGATAGTGAGAACCTAAAAAGTTCTGATAACATTATAATACCTTTCAAAAACCTTATCAATGATTCTTTATGTAGAGACATATCTGTCAAAACCCGAAGCTCACTAAAAGCCAAGAGAAATAATGGAGATTTTGTTGGTGCATATACTTGTTATGGATATGCAAAAGACAAAACCAATCACAACAAAATATTGATTGATGAAGATGTTGCTGACATTGTTAGAGATATCTTTAGATATAAAATCAATGGAATGAGTTCAGAAAAAATTGCTGAAAAATTAAATGATTTAGGGGTACTTTCTCCTATGGAATATAAATTATCTAAAGGATATAGGTATTCTACAGGTTTTAAAACAAACCATAAGGCAAAATGGTCTGCAAAAGCAATTATGCGTATACTGCAGAATCCTATATATATAGGTGATTTAATACAAGGAAAATTAACTACACCTACTCATAAAGTCAAAAAGATTGTAAAAAAAGCACAGGAGGAGTGGGATATAGTACAAGATAACCATCAAGCAATTATATCAAAAGATGTATTTGAAGTTGTACAAAAAATTATGAAGCTAGATACTAAGTGTATAAAAAATGAGAATTATGTACACTTATTTAGTGGTTTGTTAATATGTGCTAAGTGTGGAGAAAGCATGACAAGAAAGATAGTACCTGATAAGCATAAAAAGAAAATATATGTATACTACATCTGTTCAAACTATAAATATGGAAAGAAATGTATGAGTCATAGTATAAGTGAGAAAAAACTTGAAAAGTGTGTTACAGATTTTGTGAGAGAACATATAAAAAAAACCCTTGACATCAGTCATTTTTTATCAAATTTAGAATGTATACCATTAAAACAAATACAGGTAAAAAAAATAAATAAACAAATAAACCAAAAGAAATCAGAAATAGAAAGATTTTTTAATATAAAGAAGTCATTGCATGAAAGTTACAAACTTAACTTACTAAAAAAAGATGATTACCAAATGATGTATGACAGCTACTCGAGCACTGTAGATGAGTTGAATTATCAATTAATTAAATTGCAGGATGAAGTGGAGAGTATAATTTCAAATAAAAAAAATCAACCCACATGGATTGATAGATTTAAACAATTCGATAATATTAAGGAATTAAATCGAGGAATTATTGTGTTCCTCATTAATCAAATTAAAATCCATGACAAGAAAAATATTGAAATTCAATTTCACTTTCAAAGTGAATTTGAAATGGCCTTAGAGCTTATGAAAAACACTTCTGAAATGGAGGTGGCATTATAATGGCTAGAACTTCTAGAAAAAAAAATAGACAAACAAATAATATAATTAGTAAACACTATCATGTTGCTATATATGTAAGACTATCATTAGAAAATAGTGGTGACACATTACAAAACCAAATAAATATAATAAAAAACCATATTGAACAGCAGGATATGACGTATGATTATGATGTGTATTGTGACAATGGTATTACAGGTACAACTTTCGACCGTCCTGCATTTAACAAAATGATGGATGATGTAAGGAATGGAAAAGTAAATTGCATTGCAGTAAAAGATTTATCAAGGTTTGGAAGAAATCAAATTGAAACAGCTAACTATTTAGAGAAAATTTTTCCCTATTTAGATATTAGGTTTATTGCTGTAAAGGATAACTTTGACACGCTAACTGCCGAAAGAATGGGGGCAGATATCGTATCACTGAAAAACATACTAAATGAAATATATTCAAAAGAATTGTCGAAAAAAGTGCGTTCTGTTCTCAAACAGAAGCAGCAAGCGGGTTATTATATTGGTGGATTCGCTTGTTATGGTTATTTAAAAAGTCAAAATGAAAAAGGGAAACTAGTTATTGATGTTGAAACTGCACCTATTGTAAAAGAAATATTTGAACTTAAAATACAAGGGGTAAACTATGCAGATATAGCTAGAATATTAGATAGCAAAGATATTTCACCACCAAACAAATATAAGTATGAAAAAGGCATACTAAAAAATGAGAAATTTAAAAATTTAAAGTGGAATGGAGCAACAGTAAAATCAATCCTTACGAATCAAATGTATATAGGAAATATGGTTCAAGGAGTTCATCGTTCTTCATTGGAAGAAGGTATAAAAAATAAAAAAATGCCTAAAGAAGAATGGACAATTATTCAAAATACCCATGAAGCTATAATTGATAAAGCAACATTTTCGGAAGTCCAAGATATATGCGAAGCAGTTACAAGTATTCATTCATATAAGCGTGACGATATGTCACTTATTGAAAATCCATATAAAGATATAATATATTGTGAATGCTGTGGTAAAAAGCTTTATCGTCATAGACTTAAACCTAGAAAAAATCAAAGAATATTTTTTGAATACTTTTGTCCTACACGTAAGAAAAATAAAGAATGTGATGTTACTTCAATTAATAAAAATATTCTTGATAAAGTTGTCTTAAAAATACTGCATCATCAACATATACTTGCAGTTGATATGAAAAAGAAAATTGAGGGACTCAATCAAGATAGTAATATCGCATCTTTTAATGCTGCCATACAAAAAAGGATAGACGATATTTTAAAGTTACTTAACAAAAAAAAGCGTGCGTATGAAAGCTACTTTTCAAATGTCCTTGATAAGGACGAGTATTTATATCAAATTAAAAAATACAATAAAAAAGAAGATATACTCAAACAACAAATATCTAGCTTGGAAAAAGAAAAAAAGTTAAATCTAAAATCTAATATACAAAATAATAATTGGGTGCAAAACTTCCTTAAACTCAATACTAGCGATGAAATTTCTAAACATCTCATTCATTGTTTTGTTGAACGTATCACGATTAATAAGAATAAAGACGTTACTGTTACTGTGAAATATCAAGATGAATTTGTATTGCTCTCAAAAAACTTAGGGAAAAAGGGCATTGCAGTATGAGACAAGAATATGTGATTGCCACTTATTTTAGACTTTCCTCAGAGGATATTGAGTACAATAATGTTGAATCTGAAAGTATTTTAAACCAAAGAATGTTAGTTAATGGTTTTATACATCAAAATGAAGAATTTAAAAACGCTACAATAAAAGAATTTTGTGATGATGGATACTCTGGAAAAAACTTTAACAGACCGGCTATTAAAAAATTGCTCCAATTAACTAATAATGGAGAAATAGATTGTATTGTTGTGAAAGATTTTTCTCGCTTTGGTCGAGACATGGTTGAAGTGGGACACTACTTGGAACATGCGTTTCCGTTTATAGGAGTGAGATTCATTTCTCTAAACGATAATTATGATAGTAAAAATATTACCGACATAGGAAGTTTAGATGCAGGATTTAGAACCTTAATAAATGATATATACAGTAGAGAATTATCCGAAAAATCTAAGCAAGCCAAACTTGCATTGGCTAAAAAGGGGAAATGTATAAATTCAACTCCTCCCTATGGTTACATAAAAGAAAACAAAAAATATGTAATTGATGAAGAACCTGCGAAGATAGTAAAAAGAATATTTGATTATAAAATTATGGGCTATTCAACAACAGAGATAGCAAAAATCTTAAATCACAAAAATACGCCTACACCCATGATGATAAAAAAGAAAAATGGTGTTAGAAACAATTACAGTCTAGCCATTAATGATACAAACTGCTGGACTAGAGGGACAGTGCGTAATGTTTTAAAAAATATGGAATATACTGGACGTTCTGTCTATGGTAAAAAGGGACGAGTGGATATTGCCGATACGAGATTAAAGAAAAAACCTAGAGAGGAATGGGTGATAACACCAAATACTCATACTCCCATTATATCTGATGAAATTTATAATCAGGTACAAAAAATGATGCAATCATCAAATAAGAGCATTATGAAAAAGCAACCTTTTTTATATAAAAAAATCCGTTGCAAATCTTGTGGGTATGCTTTAAGTAGAAAAAATGGCATACTGCGTTGTGAAAGCCATAAAATAACAGATGAAATCAATTGCTTTAAGGGCAGAATAACGCAAAAAGAAATAAAAAGAATACTGATAGAGTGTATTATAGATCATGCAAGACATTGCTTAAATCTATATGAATTACAGAAAGAAAATACTAGAGATATTATGGCTAAAATAGATGAACATAATGACTCTATTAAAAAAGCAACAGAAAAAGTAAATCAGTATTATATCAAGTTAATGAATTGCTATGAAAAAAAATTTGACGGTCATATTTCTGAGGATTATTATAAAGCACAAGTGGCAAAAATTCAAAATCAAAAAAACAAAATAAATAATAAAATAACCCAAATGCAAAATGAAGTAGAGGTAATGAAAGGAAACTTACTTATGCTTAAAAAGCAAAGATCATTTACAGACTTGCTATCAGAAAACAACATCACAAATGAAGTTATGAATGATTTAGTAAAAATGGTATATTTAGAAACAGATGGAACAATTGAAGTCACATGGACATTTAGAGATACACTGAAAAACTAAAAAAATATATAGTTTCAGTGTGTTTTGAGGTATGTACCCAAGTCATTTTCTTAAATGGACATGTCATTAATCTTTCCTGTTACATATTAAATTTTAGATAAAATTTTTTAGTCTATACTTGACATTCTCGGACGAGAGTGTTATAATTGGACTAAATTAGCGAAAGCCTTTAAATTAAAGGGTTGAGCCGATTTAGTCTAATTTTTTTATGCCCATAAATAGGGTGAATAATTACAAGGAGTTAAAATATGG
>JAKSBP010000021.1 GCA_022361035.1 Clostridia bacterium | reverse complement strand
TTTAGTAGTGGTATTTATTTAACCTCTCTTCAAAGAATATAGCTAATTGAGATAGTATCTGTGCCGAGACTGTAACAAATATTGTGTAAATAAATAACCACGAAAGTAGAAAATATTAAATTTTTAGGCGAGCTATCACGAATGTATAATAGATAGCTCGTTTATTATTTGATCCCAGTTTTTTTGCCTCTGAGTCCACTTTTTAGTTGCAAGGAATAAGGATTTTAATAATGAAGTATCCGTTGGAAATACTGGTTTTCCTTTGGTAACTTTTCTGTATTGCCTATTTAGATTTTCAATAATATTTGTCGTATACATGATTTTTCGAATATTGTCCGAATAATTAAAGAATGGTGAAATAACTTCCCAGTTATCTTTCCATGACTTAATACAACGAGGGTACTGAGAACCCCATTTCTCTTCAAATTCTATTAGCATTTGATAGCCAGTTTCTTCATTTGGAGCTTGATAAACTGATTTTAAATCTTTCATTAATTCTTTAATATGCTTGTAACTTACATAACGTGTAGATGAGCGTATTTGATGGATTATACACCTTTTGTACTGTAGCTGATGATAAGTAGCTTTTATTGCCTGTTCAAATCCCGGTAAACCATCGACACTAAAAATAGTAACTTCCTGAACACCACGATTTTCAAGGTCTGTAAGGACTTTGAGTCAGAATTTACTTGTTTCATTCTCTCCTATCCAAATCCCTAACACATCTTTCATGCCATCCATATTTATACCTACTACAACATATGACGCTTTCGATACAATGCGATTATTCTGCTTAACTTTATAATGTCTTTATAATGTATAGCGTCCATAAAAATAAACGGATAACTTGATTCTAGAGGCCGTTGCTGCCACTCCTGAGCAAGTGGAATTATTTTATCTGTCATTCGAGAGATGGATTGAGCAGATAATGGAATACCATAAATATTTTCAATATGGTTTCGTATATCTCTAACTGTCATTCCTTTAGCATACATGCCTAATATTTGGTCTTCTATACCTGATATATATCCTTCTGATTCTTTTTCACAACTTTAGGTTCAAATTCGTTTTCACGGTCTCTAGGAACATCAATCTCTAACTCTCCATAGTCTGTTCTTACCGTTTTACTTCTCTTACTATTTCAGCTATTTACTGTTTTTTTATTCTTGTAATTATACTTTGTATAGCCTAATTCTTCATCTAGTTCTGCTTCAAGCATTTCTTCCAATATTTCGCCAAACTGATCTTTCAGTATTCTCTTAATATCTGTGGCATCTTTTAATTCTCCTTGTGCCATCAGCTGTCTTAGCACTTTCTTATCAAAAAGTCATCTTTCATTTGACTTGTTGATTTTATTTAACGGTTATTGATTTGTTGATTATATATATCTATCGGTATAAGCGGTTCATTTAATTTTGTTTGTGTCTCCTTACTAATACAACGCTGTGTTACTATTTCTCTTCCCGCTTGCTTCAGTAATTCCCGATAATTGCTGATAATAGGCTTTAATTGTTCATTATTCATCATCAGAAGTGGACCCTGTCCCCTAAATATTCGTGCTATGACTTTAGTACTCATATTTCTTGCCATTCGATCCATCATAAACTCCAATGCTTTGAATTGACTTTGTTCAGCAAAACCACCATTACTTATTACAATAATTCTAGGTGCTTGTTTCCCATTATGTTTCTTCTTAAATGCGTCAATATGCTTACTTTCTCCATATTCATCCTTTTCTATAAAATATGACCCATAAGCTATGCAGCGATCTAAAAAGACCTTTAGCATACCCGAGACATTATCAAAATAAAGCGGTGTCCCTAGTATCAGTATATCCATATCCTCAAAATGGGATATTGCATCTTTCATATCATCATCTAGTATACATTTGTTCTTCTCTACATACCAGCAATGGAAGCACCCCGTGCAGTGACCAATATTTTTTTCAGAGAGTATATAATTAACGACATTTGCACCTTTTTCCTTAGCACCTTTTAAAACTTCATCAATCATTAAATTGGTACTACTGTTCTTTCCCTTTGGACTTCCATTATATGCAACGATTTTCATATTACAACCTCCTATTCTTAACTATAAGTATAGATGGTAAATGGAAATCCTTCTTTACATTCATTGCGGTACTGCTCGTATTGGCAAAAATAGACTAGATAAACCATTGTCTTTATACTCTTTATCATAGGCTTGTATAAATGATATACTCGTTCTATGCATCTCAATTTTAACAATCGTCATCCACCTTGCTAAATCCCTGACAACGAGATCGCCTATATGCAATAGGTCACCAGTATATCTAAACTTTGCATAAAGCATATTTGGAATTGTGTATCTTGGCCAGTCTATCCTTTGGTTGTCCAATTTCAAATCAATGCCAAAAAAAGTACGTATACATTCACTTTTCTTTTCATCCGATGATTTAAAATAAACTGCAAAGGCGTTATACTCATCCTTGGCTTTTATAGATTGCAAAAAAGTCTTTGCTCTGCTGTTTACTTTATATTGGATATTCGGATCATTGAGATTGACATCCATGTAGAAGCCTACTAAAGTCAGCTCCTCTTCCTCTACAAAGGTGAAATCCACTATAACATCACTATTAAAATTCTTCATGGATCTATTAAGGACATTGGGAACTGGTTGAGGGGTCAATTGAAATGATTTTTTCCTCACTTTTACAGGGGGGATACCATAACGGGCTTTAAAGGCTCGAGTAAAAGATGTTTGAGAAGTGAACTGCAATCTATAGGCAATATCTGCTATAGTATCAGAGGTCTCAATCACATATATAAGGGCCCTATTAAGACGTCGCTGGTTTATATACCTTTTCAAAGAACACCCCATCACCGCCGAGAAAATCCTATGGAAATAGTATTTCGAAATAAAAACCTTCTCCGAAAGCGAATTTAATGTCAACTCCTCCTCCAAGTTCTTTTCGATATATTCAATGGTATTTTTTATTAAACGAATATAATCCATATCATAAACTCCTTAAATCCCTTTTAATTCTTACTGTCTATATCTTTCACAAAACTGTAAAACAAAATACATTAAAGAGTTTTAATTGATTAAACTATGTACGTTCTATATCAACATACATATTTCCTTATATAAAGGAGTTGATTTTTTTAGATAATATGAAATTTTAAGTCTATTTTCTCCAACAAGTATGCACCAGAAATAATCGCCGAATAGCATTGCCCCGCCGATAATAGATTCTTTCATTCTTCTCCTCGTATAATAAGTTTATTGTTTAATAAATCAAGCTGTAAGCCCTTTATTTTACCACTTTATTAATAAAATCGATTTCATACTTCTGTTCACCGTATTTTTTTTCATTGTCAATAATAGTACCTTCTGTGAGGGTGATACGCAGAACGATTGAGTTCGGATCGTCCTCGCCGCCTTCCTCATCGAACCAGTCGAAGATTTTTATGAACTTCGCTCTGATTTTCGCATTCTTCTCGTCCTTGACCCAACCGAGATTTTCAGCCATGCCCTGGAAAGTATACCCATCCATCCCGCCGACGGAAACTTCGTTGTTCTTCTCAATTTGCAAGGTTTTATTTTTTCTTGCGTCCGTGGAAACATAAAATGCACCGTCTTCATAATAAGCGCAAACCATGCGGACAGCAGGACGAGGATTACCGGTAGCGTTCGCAGATAATGATATTGTCGCAAGGGCAATAATTACTTCTTTACCGTTTCCGAAACACTCTTCCATTAGTTTGATTGCATCGTCGTATTTGCTCATTTTTAAATTCCTCCAATATTATTATTTTCCTTTTAAGAGAATTATAATTTAATTTTAGGGGTGGCTGGAGGTCATCTAAGTCTAAATAACATTTAATTATTTATTTTCTATTGCTTCAAAGTTGTATTTAGTAAAGGTATGATTTTCAGAAGAAATTAAGACTACAGTTAATTGGATATGAGTTTATTAAATAATAAGGTGATAGTAGATACTTTATGTCACTTCAATGAAAAATATTTTATTATTAGTTATCTACATCATGATTTAAATAAACTATAGTAAACCTAATCAATTCTGAGAATTCTTTAATAAAATCAGGAAATTGAAAATCCATATTAGACTTTTCCAGGGCTTCTCTTTGAATAGGAGCAGGTGTTGTAGTAGGGTATAAGCCTATAGCAAAGTGTTTTTGTATATCAATGAATCTTCTAATTTTTTTGTTATCCCAAGCAGGAAAAGCAGTTCTTATTGAATCAAATGCTCTAGAAGTTTCTATAGCAAATTCATTTTTGAATTCAATAAGTCTTTCCAGTGAAACATTTCTTTCCAAGATAGTAAACAATATAGAGATTAATTTCAAAAACCTTTGATGTTGATATGTGATAGTAGCCCATTTAATTGAAAAAGACTCTATATCGTTTGTCATATCTGAGGTTATGTGTTTGTTTAAATCTTTTATCCAGTCTCTTATCTCATCCACTATAACAAGCAGATATATTTCTTCCTTTGAAGATATATATTTATATAAATTGCCCCTTGTAAAGCTAGTTTCTTTGGAAATATTTGCCAGAGTTATTTCGTGAAACTGCTTTTCATCAAAGAGCTTTATAGCAGCATTTTTTATTTGTTCAAACCTTATTTTTCTTTGCTCTGCATTTCTTACTCTATCAAAATCCATCTCGTCATTTCTCCTTTAAAAAATATTATAGCATAAAAATACTTGCAAAGTAATAAAAAGTGTTCTATAATTACTATATTAATAACGTAACGTTACGTTATTAATATTACATAGTTCTCTGAATGTGAGTTTACTGAGAATATTTATGAAAGGGCTAACTAAATAAAAAATGTTTAATGTTAAGGAAGGAGAATCTGAATTATGAGAAAAGTATTAATTATTATTCTATTGGTTACACTGGCAATTGGCGTTGTAGGGTTTGGCTATGTGAATCAAGAAGATAATAGCAAGTCAGCTGAAAAGCCTGTAACAAAGGAGGTTGATGTCAGTCAAGATAAAGGTTTAAGGCCTTTAAAGTCTGGAAAAAATGAAGTAAGATATATAAGTGAAGGTGAAGAAATTGTGGCTAATCTTTATCTGCCAGAAGATTATGCTGAAGGGGAAAAGAGACCAGCCATTGTTATAAATCCTCCTGCAACTGGAGTTAAAGAACAAACCATTGGGATTTATGCAGAGAAATTGAGCCATGAGGGATTTGTAACCTTAGCTTTTGACCCAAGGGGTTTTGGAGAAAGCGAGGGTCATCCCCAGTTACAGAATCCCTACAGGATAACAGAGGATATCAAGAATTCAGTCAGTTTTATCAGAACACTGAAGGAGGTAGATGTGGACAATGTTTTTAGCATGGGCATGTGTGCAGGCTCAGGATATGCAGCCTATGCAACTGCATTTGACTCTAGAATAAAAGCTGTAGCAATAGTCAGCCCATTTTTAACATCCGCCGATGACTATTTCCAAGCCTTGGGAGGGTCAGCC
>JAKSBP010000212.1 GCA_022361035.1 Clostridia bacterium | reverse complement strand
CCGTCCGCCTAAACTGGGAATTCTTATCACCATCGCTATCTCTCCTTTGATATCCGGCCTTCGTCTTGAGCTTGGCCATATTCGATCTGTGTACGGTGGGTACAGTATTGAGATAGGCGCTCTAACCGCATTTCACAGTAGGGAAATAAGGTCAATTTGTGATTTTTTCTTAACAGAGGCGTTATGGTTAATATCACGCCGGTTAAGGCTCTTGTTAAGTGTAATAAAGCGCTCGGCCGCGCAAGATTAATATGTATGCTGCGTGAAACTTCTAAAGCGCCCTTTGGCCTTCTTTTCGGCATCGGGCTTATCTGCAAAGGCGGCCTTTATACAAAGGCTCATTTGATTGGAATCGGCGGTGTTTGCCGCGTTGCGCTACAGGCGCTTCGTGAGCGTCAGCTTATTTTGTCCGTCTTCCCGGATATAGTGGACATCGTCCATTGTTGTTCTCATCAGGAAAACGCCAAGGCCGCCCACTGCGCGCTCGTCGACGGGCGCATCGACATCAGGCAGCGGCGCCTCCAGCGGATTAAACGCGACAGCGTCGTCGGAAATTCCAAGGATGATTGCGCCATCTTCTATTGCTATTCGTAATTCGATCGCGCGCCGCGCATCGTCCTTGAAGCCGTGAGAAATAGTGTTTACCAACGCTTCTTCGACGGCGAGGTTTATCTTGAAAGCGATATCCGGCGCAGCGCCGTGCGCTGTGCAGAATTCTTCTATGAACTCAGCTGCGCGGGTGATTTCAGCGATATCATTCGCGATCACTAAGACTTGCGAATTGGCGTTCACGCGAACTCCACATGGTGACTCGGCGCACACGGTTCTTTTTCATTGTACGATGCAAGCGGTGCCCAGATCAAATCAAGATTTCCTCAAAGTCGCCGCGCATGCAGTGGTTTGAACTCATCGACGCGCCGTATGCGCCCGCATTCAGAAGGGCGATATAGTCTCCCTCGAGGAGCGGCGGCATGCTGGCGGGTTCCGCCCATAAGTCTTGCGCCTCATTGATGTTGCCGGCGATTGTCAGCTTGCTCCAATCCGAAGGCGCCTGGTCGCGGCGAATACAGGCGACCGGCTCGCACGGCAAATTGTAAAACATCGGTTCGGGATGTAAGTTGAAGCCGCCGTTCACATAGGCGAAGCGAGTGCCGACTTTCTGCTCGATATCGGTGACGGTAAGGACAAGCATGCCTGCGTCTTTGACAATATATCCGCCTGGTTCAACGGCGACAGTAACGTCCAGGTCCTTGAAATGGCGGCGAATGATTGACGCCCAGCGGGAAAGATCGAGGCATGCGTCAGTTGATTTGTGCGGCAGGCCGAGCCCGCCTCCTATATTGATCATGCGGAGATCGGATAGTCCGGCGCTGAATGAAAGTGCTGCGGTTAGGGCGGCTTCCCAACGCGCCAACTGCGCATCAAGATAACCGCATCCCGAATGAAAGTGCAGGCTGGTGATTTTGAGATCGTAAGAGGCGGCGACGGCCAGGGCTTCCCGCCATTGCTCGCGATAAATCCCGAACTTGGTCGCATGCGTTCCGGCGTAGACCAGTCGCTTTTGATTCCCGTAGCCGGTTCCGATCGCCGGGTTGATGCGAATGCCGATCTCTCTGCCTCTCGCCCGCTCACCGATGCGGCGGATCATGCTGATCGTATCGCAGTTAATGGTCAGCGATTTGTGTGCGAGCAATCGATCAAGATCGCGATTTGACACGGCTGTTCCTGTGAAGCTCATGTCGGCCGCGCGGAAGCCGCACGCTAAGGCATGATCCAGCTCATTGGGCGAACAAATATCAACGCCGCATAAGCGCGACTGCGCGAGCTTTTTGAGAAGCGTCGCATAACGATTCGCCTTCATCGCGTAGTAGATGCGATGACTGCGCCCGGTTTGCGCGAGCGCGTTCAGGATCCGCCCGATATTCGTCTCTACGCGATTGATTGAGTAGATATAGAGCGGCCCCTCAGCGCCGGCGGCCATATCGGCCACGTCATGGCCCTCAAAATAAAGCCGTCCTTGCGCATAGCAAAGATCGTCGCGCTCCCACCACAGGTGCGCGGCTTCTGAAACCGCCAGCGCCGTCATGCCCGGGCCTTCCCGGATGTCTCCGCCGCTAAGTGGTCTACGCCCGCCGCGTTAATCGGCTCTTGGCGTCCCGTGATCCAGCGGCGGCAATTCATCGCGCCGCAGGCGCATGCGAACTGGACGAAGAGGCGGTCCTCGGTTTCCGCATAATCGATCGTCACGACTTCGCCTTGCCGTATGGGGCGGCGTGCGATGAGTTCAAATTTTTCCATATCGAGCCGCGCATTTGGATCGCAGCCATGAGTCAGATATCCAATGAAGCGCGTCCCGGAAATATGCCGTCCTTCGTCGACTTGAAGGCTGTGTTGTTTGATCCTTG
>JAKSBP010000114.1 GCA_022361035.1 Clostridia bacterium | reverse complement strand
CTTATCAAAAACGCACAAACTAAGGAGGATAAGATATATCTTATAGGTTCATATCTTGAGCAGATAAGGGGTTCGATTTATACTCAACTAATGTACGCAGAGTTTGAAAAATCAATCCATGAAGCAGCAGAGTCAGGAGTGACCCTAACAGCCTCCTTCTTAAATGAAACCTGGGGCAGTTTAATGGAAAAGTATTATGGTGGTGATTTTGAAGTAGATGAGTTGGTTAAGATATGGTGGTCAAGGATACCTCATTTTTACTGGAATTTCTATGTATATACCTATGCTTCCGGCCTATCGGCTGGTATTACATTATCCGATAGGATTGTAAATGGAGGTAAGGAAGAAAGGGATAGCTATCTTCAGTTCCTTGAAGCCGGGGGTTCCGATGATCCAATCCCTCTTTTAAAGTCAGCCGGGGCCGATATGTCTACTACTAAGCCAGTTGAAAGGGCATTGCAAAAGTTTGATGACCTTATAACTGAACTTGAAAAATTATTAGAGGAATAATTTTAAGAGGATTCATTTTACGATGAATCCTCAGGCTGTTGACAAACCCGAATTTCTTCGTTGTTGCTGAAACCGAGAACCCTTACGTATTTCCTTATACGCTGCGGCCTCTCGATTTCAGCACGCCTCGAACTTCGGACTTCTCAAAAGCCTGCCATCTTGTAGACTTTGTCTTCAAGATGAGGATTCATTTTACAATGAATCCTCTTAAAATTCTTGGAGCTTGAACAAAAGGAACTTTTTATTTCCTATTCTCAATTATATTCTTTGTCATCTGTCCCCCAAGATATCCTCCTGCAATACGGGTTGCAAGGTCTCCTTTACCTGTCACCTTTTCTCCTATTTCATTATTATTTAAACCAATTTCCCTCCCCAATTCACTACGGGTTCTATCTAATATATCTTTTAAATCAGGTGCCTTTAGGTTTTTATCCATAGATTGTCACCACTTCTTTATTATTTATGATTCTTCATCAATTCCCTTTCGCCTATTTCAATAAGCTTCCTTGTCATCGTTCCACCAAGGCTTCCTCCATAGTTTCCATTTGTCCTTGACTTTAAATTACCCTTATCACCTATGGGGTCACTCTTTATACCAAGCTCACTTGCTACCTGCGATTTCATTTTCTTCAAAGCCTGCCTTACCTTGGGGTCTAGGGTCCTATTAGCCAAATCAACTCACCTCTTTTTCTTTATTATTAATAAAAAGGGGATATGCATCCACATTTCAATTCCCTTAATATTAGTGTTTTAGATCCACTTAAAGAAGTTACAATGTAAAGGATTTATTTATATCTCCATATATTTATTATTTTTTCCTATTGAGGTACTTTAATTCTAGGTAAATTAAGGCTTATGAATAATAATTTTTTATTTAGAGCTAATGTAAATTTCTCAATTATGAATATAGAAATAATATATATGGTTAAACTATGGTATATATTTGTAGAAAGTCCTACGGACATCAAATCCTAAACTTTATTTTATCGTTTACAAATAACTGATAAATCTTAGGTTTTTTCAAGTATATATATTTCCTTAGAAGGGCTTGGAGGACTAAATAGTGAATAGGGAAACTATCACCGACAAACAGAGCATATATCTTATAATCATGTTTCTTCTAGGAGCATCAATAATCATACTAAGGGGAGGTGAAGCTAAACAGGATTTATGGCTAGCTACTATCTTAGCAATACTTGGGGCTTTGGTAGTATGCTTGATATGTGCCAGACTCCACTATATTTTCCCCCATAATACCTTATTCGATATTATTGACATTTGTTTTGGTAAGTTTATTGGAAGGCTGTTATCCTTAATGTACATATTCTTTACCTTCATTTTGACTTCCCTACTTATAATGGATTTTGGTTATTTCTTTACAACTGTTACTTTTCCTGAAACACCTAAGATAATCTTTAATATCCTTTCAACTATTGTAGGCGCCTATGCTGTAAAATCAGGTATAGAGGTAATAGCACGTTGGGCAAAGGCTTTTCTTCCCCTACTCATACTTGTAATAGCCACCTTTCTATTCCTTTTAATCCAAGAAATGAATATAGACAATATTTATCCTCTATTATCTAATAAAGCAAGTTCTATTATTAAAGGGGCTTTTTCAGCATTTTCCTTTCCCTTCGGAGAGATAATAGTCTTCACAATGGTGTTTTATAATTTTCACACCAGAAAATCTCCCTATAAGGTATATACTACAGGGTTATTGATATCAGGAATGTTTGTACTTATATTAAGCAATGCTTATATTTTGGCCCTAGGGATAGATACTGCTATAGGTACTTACTTCCCTGCCTATCTTGCTGCTTCAAGAATATCTATTGGAATGGTACTGGAAAGGACAGAAATAGTAGTAGCTATTATATTTAGTATTGCCACCTTTGCAAAGCTTTGTATCTGCTTACTAGCAACCTGTATAGGAACTAGTAAAATACTGGGTTTTAATGATTATAGATTTATAGTAATGCCTATTTCCCTAATGATGGTAAATGTGTCGTATTCTTTATTTGATAGTATAATGGATTGGTTTGAATGGACCATGGCTATATGGCCATACTTTGCCTTCATCTTCCAAGTAATTCTTCCCATTATTATCCTTATAGCGGCGGAAATAAAAAAAGAAGCTTTAAAAATAATTTAGCAGATAAATGATAAAGGCTATAGATAAAATATAATTGAGGAAATTAAGCTCTCTATTATATTACAAATTCACTTTACTTTTCAATCTCTACTATCCAAGTAAAATTTACAATATGTTCACAATGAATTTTACAGCCCTTTGACCTTACATAATCCTTTAGTTTTTTTATATCAGTATAGTATTTTTTACTTACCGCCTCCCATAGATCTTCCCTTCTTTTATTATAGAGCTGAATCTTACAAGCCCTTCTTTCCTCTCCATTTAAGAACATAAAATCTGCTATAATTATTTTGCCCCTATCCTTGAGATATTCCAACATATTATTAAGTGCTCCTTTTTTTTCGTTATAATCCAGGGCATGGAAGGCATAGGTCGTCACAACAATATCAAATTTACCAGTCCAGAAGGGTCGGTCTAAAAAACTTCCTAGTTTTAATCTGATTCCACTCTGTTTTCTTTTACACTGTAAAAGCATTTCTAAACTTTGGTCAATTCCCGTTACATCTAATTCATCCTTTAATTTTACCCATAAATTTCCTGTGCCACATCCTATATCAAGTATAGACTTAGCTCGATACTCTACTATACGCTCTCTTATTTCCTCTAGTATTTCATCGTATTGCTCAAACAGACCTAATTCGTCATTATTCCTATTCTTTACCATCTCGTCAAATTTCATAGCCCTGTTATCAAATACCTCTTTAGTATTCATATTTTAAATTCCCCCCTTAAAACAATATACACTGTCCCTTAGTCAAAGGTAATTAGACTTTTCTTATAACACTTAATTTTTAAAAGTTTTCTAAAGCTGATTATTTAACAGCTTAGAAATAAATCTAAACTATTAACTTTACTACTTATTTTAACATTTTTAAAACAGTCTCAAAAAGGCCTTATCACTAGATTTTTATAAAAACTTGTAAAGGGGTAATTCTTTCAATATAGATTGGGTTATGATGTTTTTATTGGCTTTCTTTATTATTCTAAGGATTAGGTATTCAATATCCTCTAATATATCTATGTCCCTATTATTCCTTCCGTATTCTACCACAGCACTAATTCCCTCTTTAATAAATTTTTTACGAAGGGAATTAGACTCGACTCTATCGATAAATTCAAATAACTTATACTTAGCTCCATTGAATTCATTTTTACACATTAAAATCTCCGCATAGGTTTGATAGTAAATAAATAAAGATTCCAAGTCATTGTCAGCACCACATCTAAGGGCTAATTTACTGTAGTATAGTGCCCTTTCATAATTTCTTCGGCATTTATATAATTCCGCTAGATGATTCAATAATATGCTCCTATTTAAATTATCTTCAAATATATCTAAGGCCCTATTGTAGTATTCTAAAGCCCTTTTATATTTTTTTCTTTTCTTATAGGATATACCTATGTTCATTGTAGAGATTCCTATCTCAGCCTGTGTCTTTGTATACTCTAAGGATTTTTCAAATAATTTTTCTGCTAAAGGATATTTATTAGTATTGTTACTTAATAGTCCATAGCGATAGTAATGTAAAAATACAGTCCTTTCATCAACGCCTCTGGCTTCACTCAATAAATCTTCTACTTCTTCAAATAATTTTTTTGATTTTTTATATTCGCATCCATAAAAATACATAAGACCCAGCTCAGACTTCCATTTTATTGAATAATTACTAATCCTCACTGTATTTATAGATGCTTCCATAAAGCCTATTGCTTTGTCAATTTGATTTTTATAAAGATATAATATAGCAATATTTCTTTGCATTATTATAGTTTCAATATAGAGATCGTATTCAACACATAGGTCCTTTAACTTCTCAAACATATATATGTCTTCCCTAGCAATGTACATTTTTATATTTTCATAAATATTTTGAACCATCTCTCTAATCTGATCCTCTTCACACTTTATTATTTCTTTAAAGCCTTTATTAAAAATATTTGATACTCTAATCTTAAAGGTATCGGACCCAAGCCTTTTTTCTTTTAAATACTGCCTAACAGTCCTAGGATGCCTGTCAATCTTCTTTGCAAAATCATTTATACTCCCAAATTCATCTATTATTATTTTTTTATGTTGGTTTCCCGGCGACTTGATTTTTATACACCTAAAAGTTAATTTACTCATTTTATCACCATATTTTCTTTAGAAGTATTTTTTTAGATATATGTACTAGTCTATATTCAGCCAAGAGTAAGACCTGGCTTTTACCTAAACTACAGATTTTATGTCAATCTATAAATACATATAAACATGGTTATAATACATTTAGTATGTTTTATTATAATGCATTTTGTGTATGGTAGCAAGATATTTATTTGTATATGCTAGAATGTAGAGGTGATAAGTATGGAGTATACAAATAAGTATGTTGGACAGAGAATAAGAGATGAAAGAAACAAGAGAAAGCTAACTATTGAGGAATTGTCAGAGCTTATTAATATAACTCCAGCATTTTTAGGTTTGATTGAAAGGGGTAAGCGAGGAATCCGTATTAATAAGTTATGTGAATTAGCCGATGTTTTCAATATGTCACTAGATGATTTATTACAAAGATATAACACCGAGTGTGTTAAGGAGACTTCAGGAGAAGGTATAAAATACACCTACATCAGTAATAAGTCATATGAAAATGATAGATTAGAAACATTAAATTTGTTGCTGAGAAATTTGAAGGACTATGAGTTAGATTTTATTATTAACTTTGTTAAATCCTTTAAAAAATTTTTAAGTAATGGTTAATCTATAAAGCTATGCAATTTAAATGTAAAAAATAAAATCATATAACTGTTAAATCCTATAGCTAGGAACTTTAAAGTTTACATAGGAGCTAATTTAAAATAAGCCCTATCAAACATTATTAAATTTCAATAATGTTTGATAGGGCTTCTGTTATCCTATGATTAAATTAATCTGTTGTGCTAGTAAACTATGTGTCTAGATTTTACAATAAGGCAAGGGAGTTTTGATATTTTATTTGAGTGATTTTTATAAATCTGTTTTTACCTTTAAAATTATAATTAAAACAGGTTTATTACATGAACGAAAAGGAAATATCAAAACTCCTGGCTATAGGAATTAGCACAATGGGTTAATTTATGGATTTTTATGACCACCTTTAAGAGTCCAGGTTTCAGTATATATTTGGATTGTAATATAGACTAAAGTTTAAGTAATAATATATTCTTTCAGTATTTCCTCTACACTATAAGTGAAATCATCTGATGCCCCCCAATCAAAATTGAAAATCATTCCTTGAGAGCTTCCCGTAGATACTACCCTTACATTTGTTACACCTTTAACATTATCAATTATTACTATGAGTGCCACCCTACTACTTACCCTCATATAGTATTTTTCAAATATTAAGGTTCCAATAAAGCGATTTTCACCTAGGTCTATGGTTTCTTCATGTATTAAGTCTGCACTTTCATTATGTTTAACCATATTCAATGCATCTATTGGGGAAATGTTTAAATTGAATTCACGCTTGCTCATATTCTTTCACCTCTATTACTTTTAAATTTCTTTTTACTTTTAGGGATAATTTCACCATAGGTATACTTTTCTTGAGTTTCAATATTATGGAACCTGATATATTGAGGTTAAATCTTATATATAGTATACTTCTTTATGTTTATTTTATTTCCTTCAAAAATATTTACAGTTACATTTATTAGTAAAGTAATAAGAAAATTAGCATATAGTAATAAAGTATAGATATACTACTGTTCAATAAATTTTTTAAATAAGTATAGAATCTAATAAAGATTTTGTATAATGGTGCTGTGGGTTGTTGTATATTTTATCAGCGATATTGCATTCTATAATCTTGCCACCATTCATCACCGCAATCCTGTCACAAAGATAATAAACAACATTCAGGTCATGAGAAATAAATATAATAGAAATACCCAATTCTTTGTTTATTTTTATTAATAGATTAAGTATCTGTGCTTGTATCGATACATCTAATGATGATACGGATTCGTCAGCTATTATAATTTCTGGATTGAGCATTAGTGCGCACCCTATGCTTACTCTCTGTCTTTGGCCTCCACTCAATTCATGGGGATATCGTGATATAACATCTATAGGCAGTGCAACTAATTCTAAAATTTCAATAACCCTCTTTTTACGGTCATCAGATGTTCCTTGTTTGCGTACTCTTAACCCTTCTTCCAAAATCCATCCTATAGTTTTCTTTGGATTTAATGAACTATAGGGGTCTTGAAATACCATTTGGATATGTGCCGTATTTTGACGAATCTGTTTTAAATTTTTCTGCTTGATAGGATGACCATTAAAAGTTATTTCACCGGTATAGTCAGTAATAAGACCTGTAATACAACGACTTAGTGTAGTTTTACCACAGCCACTTTCTCCAACCAGACCCAGAATCTCCCCCTTGACCAGAAACAAATTGATATCATGTAAAACGGGTTTATTACGATATAATTTATTTACATTTATTACTTCAAGTATTTTTTCTTTCTCCACTTTCCTCCTCCTTATGACAAGCATAAAAATGATTTTCATTTTCAGAATGAAAATCCGGCATTTTATACTTGCATATATCTTTTACTTGCTTGCATCTTGGTGAAAAAGGGCAGCCACTAAATATGTGACCAGTGGGAGGCACAATTCCCGGTATTGCGTCCAATAATTTCCCCTTTTGTTCGGGCTTGGGGATTGATAATAGAAGTGCCTTTGTATACTCATTTTGAGGCTTACTAAATACATGGGTGCATTTACCATACTCCATTAGTGAACCTGCATATAAAACTGCAATGTCATTGCAGATACTCTTAATTACCCTCAAATCGTGGGATATGAATAAAACTGAAATATTTAGTTCCTTGGATATCTTTTTTATAGAAGTAAGAATTTCCTTTTGGACTACAACGTCCAATGCTGTCGTTGGTTCGTCAGCAATTAGCAGCTTAGGAGTACATACAAGAGCCATAGCTATCATAACTCTTTGTCTCAGACCACCTGACAGTTGATGTGGATAATAGTTATATATAGCTTCCGGATTGGGCAATTCTGCTAAACCCATAGCTTTTATTACAGATGAATAAGCCTGTTTATCATTTAGAGATTGATGTATTTTAAGAGGCTCAGATATCTGCTTTCCAACTTGAACCAGAGGATTAAGAGAAGTCATAGGTTCCTGGAATATCATACTTATTTCATTTCCAAGATACTTTCTCCTATTCTTTTTATTTAACTGATTCAAGTTTACACCATTGAATACTATATCTCCAGTTACTCTAAAATTTTTATTAGGTAACAGGCCCATGATAGAAAGGGCAGTAAGACTTTTACCACTGCCACTTTCACCGATTAATCCTAAAATGTCTCCTTGACGTATACTAAAACTTAAATCTCGGACAATTGTCAATGTCTTGGAACCTTTCTCTAGGGTAATATTCAGACCTGATACTGATAATAAGAATTTATTCTTCAATTCCTTTCACCTTACAATCTTTATATATTTTCATGGATTAAAATATTTCTTTTGACTCATGTTGCTCATTTAGCCATTGCATTATACCATAACTGATATTATTAAATGCCAATACTAACATGATAATCGTCAAACCAGGCATAATGGCCATCCAAGGTGCTTTAAATAAATAAGATTGTGCCTCATATAACATACGTCCTAAGCTTGGATCAGGTGGTTGTATGCCAAGGCCCAAGAAGCTTAAAGTCGCCTCAGATAATATTGCATTAGCAAATCCAATCGTTATTGCAGCCAGTAATTCGGTACTTATATTTGGAAAAATATGAACAAATATGATTCTTAATGTACTTGCTCCTGCCATACGAGCACCGCTTACATATTCCAAATTTTTATGTTTCAACAAACAACTCCTGCTTATTCTCGTAAAGCTTGGAATAAATACAATTGTTAAAACAACAATAATATTAAGGTCACTTATTCCGATAACCGCAATTATAATTAATGCAAGTAACAACCACGGAAATGCAGTTATTATTTCTATCAATTTCATTATGACTACATCAACACCCTTTCCATACCACCCGGCAATTGCCCCAAGTGAGAACCCAATCATAGCACCTAAGAGAACGGTAAATACGGCAACGAAAAGTGTTCTCCATAGACCTGCAATTATTCTTACTAAAATATCACGACCAAAATTATCTGTCCCTAGCAAATTAGTCATAGAAGGTTTGGCAAACCTATTATTAACCTGCATTTCATTCATTGTGGTCTGTACGGCAATGGATGAATATAGAATAAGCAAAATTAAAAATCCGCATATAATTATACCTGACAGTAAATAGATATTAACTTTTCTTTTCATACCATCTCCTACTTTAAATTTATTCTATTCTAACTCTAGGGTCAATGAGTTTAAATATAATATCAACTGTAAAATTTATTATTACAACTACAGCAGCTATAAACATAGATAATATTTGCAGCATCGGGAAATCTCGTGCTCCTATGGATGTTATGAGCAATCTGCCTATTCCAGGTATATTAAATATTTGTTCTACTACAATACTACCGCATAGAATATCTGCAATTATCATTCCCAGCATTGTTACAGCAGGTATAAGTGCGTTTTTAACATTGTGATGAATCAAGACACGCATTTCACTGGCTCCCTTGCTTCGTGCGGTTCGGATATACTCTTGTTTAGATTGGTCATATATTGAACCGCTTAAAAATTTTATAAGCATAGCTGAATTAGGTATAGCAATACTAAAGGCTGGCAAAATGAAATAGGTGAAATAGCCTAACGGACTGTCACTATATGCAATAAAACTACCAGTCTGAAATACTTTTAATATTAAGCTAAATATGATTATCATAAGAATACATAAAAAATATGAAGGCACAGCAGTAAAAAAATTACATATTCCAACAATACACTTACCGACTATATTATCGTAGTTTTTACCTGCTATAAGGCCCATTAGATAAGAGATTGACACGATAAATATAAGTGACATCACAGCTAATGTTATAGTAACAGGTAATCGACTTGATAATATCTGGGATACGGGCATCTGATATTTAATAGATACACCCAAATCCCCTCTAAATATACCTTGAATAAGTAATAGGTAACGTTCATACAGTGGTTTGTCTAATGAGAGCTGTTTTGTAAGTTGTTCTACCCTTTCCGGCGTGGAATTAGTTCCCAGTATTACGTTTACAGGATCACCGGGAAGTATTTGAAAAGTGGCAAAAACTAAAATTGAAATAACAATCAAAACACCTACTGACATCAATAATTTTGTGAATATATATTTCATTTAATACCTCCATAAAACAAGTGAAGAAGGCCATTTTACAATTTAATTATGTATGTGACCGATGAATATATTGAAAGGGTCGACCAACAAAAAACCATCGGCAAAGCCGATAAGTCCCTTGTCGGTCGTCACTTAGCATATTACAAATTTAAATTATTCTACATAATAAATCCGAGACATATCCAGAACATAAAGGGGATATGAGGTGTAACCGTATAGGTTCGGTTTAAGTACATTTAGAAATTGTGTATCCTGAATAAAAACTGCTGCTGCTTCTTCCGCAAGTATCCTTTGTATATCCAAATATTTTTGAACTCTGGCCTCTTCGTCCATTTCCTTTAATGCATCATTATATGCTTTATCATATTTTTCACTGCTAAAGTTAAAGAAATTATTATTTGATGTTGATACGTATCGTGACAGCCAATCACGTGGAGATAGTTCCCCAGTCAGTCCAATTATAGTAGCTTCATGATTACGACGGGCATAGACATCCTCTAGCCATGTTGCCCATTCCACCTGCTCTATTTTTGCAATTACCCCTATCTTTTCAAGTTGAGCAGCAATAAGCTCAGCTGTCCGTACATGAAACTCATAGTTGCTGGGTACTTTAATGGTAAACTCAAATCCATTTTCATACCCTGCTAGTGCCAATAAAGATTTTGCTTTTTCTATATCAACCTCATAAATTTCAGCGAGAGATTCATCAAAATATTTTTTAAATCCCGGTAAAATGGCAGAGCCTAATTTCGTGGCGTACCCATTCGATTGAACATCAATAATTTCATCCTTATTAACTGCATAATTGATGGCCTGGCGTACCTTTATATTCGTAAAGGGTTCAACATCACTATTAAACGCCAATACCTGGACAATATTTTTATAACCCAAAGTTATATTGAAATCATCTTTTAACTGGTCATAATGTTCGATTTCAATGGAAGGGAATACATCAATGGTACCGGACAGCAGTTCAAGGTAAGCCGAATTTTGATCGGAAAACAGTTTAAAGGTAACCTTGTCAAGATATACATTATCAGCATCCCAATAATCTTTAAATTTTTCCACCACAAAACTTTGCTGAATATCATATGATACAAATTTGAAAGGGCCAGTTCCTATAGGAGTTGTACCAGAATCTTCGTATCCCGCAGGAATTATGGAACAAAAATTGGCAGTTAAAAACGGAAGTAAATCGTTATCTGATTCTTTAAGATTTAAAATGACAGTACTTCCATCAGTAACAACATCGTCAATATTACTAAAGGCCGGGCTTGTGCTAGTTGATATAGCCTTTTCAATTGAATACTTCACATCTTTAATAGTTAAATTATTACCATTATGAAATTTTAATCCATCTCTAATCTTAAATGTATACCTCTTGAAATCTTCAGATACTTCAAATGTTTGGGCAACAGCAGGAATTACTTCACCATTTGGATTGAACTTCACCAACCCTTCAAATACGTTAAAAAGAATCTCCCTTGTCCCTGCCGCAACAGCAAGGTATGGATCAATGGAATCAATTTCATTTGTAACTGCAACAACTACCTCACCACCGTAAATAGGTTGACCAGTAGGTTCATTTACTGTCAATTCCTCCATATTCTTATCACTTTCTAAATCAGATGAATTATTCTGAGATGTTTCTTTAGTACCTGCACAGCTCGTGAGGGAAATTACCAATATTAAGGCTAACACTACATTTAAAATGAGCTTTTTTTTCATTACCTTCTCTCCTTTCATTAATTTTCTTTCTTTATAATTTTAGATTTGTCATTTTTTGATATCTTGGTATGCCTTGACACCAGCTACAGAGGTAGCGCTCTTAATCCCATTGACAACGGCTTGTGCAACTACTTCACCAGCCAATGTTCCTAATATATTTATGTCACACTCCAATTCCCCCTTTGATAATACAAAGGTAGTATCACCATCTAGGGTAGTACCGAAGGGGTGTATCGTTTTTGAAAGACCATTTGCGGCCATTTGTGCTACTTTACAGCATCCTACCTTAGACAATTTTGCATTAGTTGCAATTACCGCTAACGTTGTATTTTCCATGTTAAATGAATATGTAATATTATCGCTTTCAAACATGCACTGGTTTGTATCTTTGATTACTCCTTCTGCATATACACCAGCGATAGTTTCATAAGTTTTGTTATCCCTTATCTCGCCAAAGGAGTTAACAGTAACAATGGCACCTACAGTAACACCATTTCTTAATGTCATACTTGCACTGCCGATACCACCTTTCATACAATTCCTAAATCCCAAGGCTTTGCCAACGGTAGCACCGGTACCGGCACCAACATTTCCCTGAGATATTTTTTCTGATTTAGCATTGAGACATGCTCGATATCCCATTTCTTTTGTTGGCCTTGCATGACTACTGCCAATTGATAAATCATAAATCACTGACCCGGGTACTATTGGTATTTTGGCAAATTCCGATTCAAAGCCAATGTTTCTTTCCTCTAGATATTGGATAATACCATCTGCGACACCTAAGCCTTTTGAACTTCCGCCTGCCATAAAGACTGTATGGACTTTTTCTACTGTCATCATTGGGTTTAATAGGCAACATTCCCTGCTTCCAGGTCCTCCACCTCTTATGTCAATTCCACATGTTGCCCCGTCAGGACATAATACAACAGTGCAACCTGTAATATTTTCATAATCAGACTCCTGCCCTACAAATATACCTTTCACATCCGTAATACAATTTTTCATATTGAATATCCCTCCTTCTGATCATGAATTCCACTTCTATTACTAGATTTTTGTACTCTCAGCACTGAGTACGTTTCTTTGCTTCCATACACCTTTATAAAAGAAAATGCAATATAATACTGCCGATAACGTCCAGCCAGTGGGAAATGTAATAAATACTCCCCTAAGTCCATAATAACTAGGTAAAATGTTTACTAAAATAACTCGCTGTAATAGGTCAACAATGGTAATTCCTAATGGATATAACATAGCACCTGAACCACGAAGAACACCATCTATTAATTGTTTAATACAAACAACAACATAAAATGGAGTTGTAAGCCTAAGAAAGGTAACTCCAATTGAAACTGTGTCTATGCTTTCTTCATTTAAAAAGAAATATAAAAACTTTTTGGGGAACCCTATAAACAATGTAAAAAATAGTAGAGCTATACATACTGACATTACAATACCTGATTTCAGTCCTTTTTTTACTCGTTCTATTCTTTTTGCCCCTATATTTTGAGCAGTATAGCTAGATAATCCATTTCCCAAAGCAAGTAAGCAAGTAAAGAAAAACATATTCAATTGTAGAGCAGCAGTGTAGCCGGTGGTCGCCATAACACCATAACTGTTTATAATTCTTAACATATAAACGTCTCCTAATGACACAATTCCTCGCTTTAGTATGCTTGGAATACATAGCTTACCGATGCTTTTCAACGTTGCAGATGAAAAGCGTTTATATTGCTCTTCTTCCTGAAATCCTTTCATTTTCTTTATAAGAACAGCGATGGTGATAAATGCCATTATGATTTGAACAATAAGTGCTGCAAGTGCAATTCCTGGAATACCAAGATTAAGATAGCATACAAATACTATATTAAATACTATGTTAAGAATTGATGAACTCATTAAGCAAAAGAATGCTAGTTTTGAATCACCAATTGCTATAAAAATGCCTGTACATATACTATATAAGTACTTAAACACGAAACTTATCATGTATAATTGAAGGTATATAAGTGCCGAATCAAATACTTCAGTTGGAACGTTAACCAGCATTACAAAACTATTTGAAAATATTAAACCAAATAATGCTAAAGCAACGCTAACAAAAAGACTTGATAATACCGTCGTACTTACAGCTGTTTTCATAGAAGAATAGTCTTTTTTCCCACAAAGTTGAGATATAATAACGGAACATCCATTACTTAATCCCAATGCGATTGAAGTAAAGACCACCGTAATTGGGAATACTGAACCTATAGCGGCCAATGCATACTCACCAATAAACTTTCCTGCAATTATGTTATCTGTAAGAATGCATACTCTTTGAATCATTTCACTTGCTAAAATAGGCAAAGAAAATTTTAATAATGTTTCACTTACATTACCTTCAGTAAGTTTTATATCCATATACTATCCCTCATATAATCAAAATCTTAATTTGCATTTACTAATTTTAGGCAATTTCATTTAAGATGATATTTACCCTTTCTTCATCCAATGGTTCTTCGTGTACTTGTAGTCTTTTTTCGGGTTCGCTAAGACCTTTTTCAATCATTCTTTGAATTTGCAATTCGTAACGGTCAAAGCCAAAAAAACTACGATATAAAAATCTGTCAGCTTGATTAAGATTACAATTACTCGTACAAGATTCACAGTTCTCCGGTTCAATCCACCCATTTTCTAATATGTAAGATATAATATTGTTCTTATCATAGGTTTCAAAAAAGAAATAAGGTACTATTTTTATTGAATCATCAATATCCATATTAAATGTACTGGTTTCAGTATTGTTTGATTGTAAAAAGCTGATAAATGGTAAAACATATGCATTAAAAACTTCTTTAAAGGGTATTTGACCTTTATCTTCCGTCTTATGCTTTCCTTCATCGATTTGACCTGGATTCCATCCACCAAAAATGTATTTTATATTGTGTTCTTGAGCATATTTATATACCGAATCATATAAAAATGAAAAACATGGCCAACAAAATATCCCATTTCGCTTAAAAAATGATAGATACTCATTACTCCCTTTAAATTTTTTATAACATGTCCTGAGAGCATTTTTAAACACTGTTATATTAGGAAATATATATTGATGAACTATATTTGGTGGAAAGGTAAAGTTTGTTACATTATCTTTCACTTCCTTTTTCAAAAAACTATTATCAAAGGTTAATACATGTATGTTAAATAATCCTGATTCATATAATTTAAGCAAAGTATAGGTACTGTCTTTTCCGCCACTATATAACACAATTATGTCGGTTCCTTTTTCAAATACCTCTTGTAGTCTAAACATTGTGCTTACCAGCCCTTTCTAAAATTCAGATATTTTCTTTTCAATGTCTGAATATCTATCTTTTCAGAGTGAGTCGTGGGAAATTCGTCAACAAACATAACGTCCGGTTTTGACACCCTATTAAAACGTCTATTCAGCCAGCGTAGAAATTCTTTTTTTCGATTTTCACCTATATCTTCATTAAACTGGACAAATGCAACGGGAATCTTAGAATACTCTTCATCATCAACTCCCATTACAACGGCATTATGAACACTGGAATGATTCAATAAGATTTTTTTAATATCTGTAAGATAAACTTTCTCGCCCTTACATTTAATAATGTCGTCTTTACGACCTACAATAAACAAATTGTTTTGTTCATCTAAATAACCGATATCTGATGTAATTAACCATCCATCCTCCAAGGGGTTACTATTATCATAGTATCTAAGCATCATAGAGTCAGATTGAATAGCAATACACTTATCATTATCTTTGTCTACAACAAAGCGTATCTGGTGTCCCGGCAAAAGCTTACCTACTGAACCCTCAACCGGTGAATCGACATCATTGATACAATTGCCACAACCTGTTTCAGTAGAACCATACCCTTCGATTATCTTAATACCGAATCTATTTCTTATTTCTGATATTAGCTTTGGCCCACATTCCGAACCTCCAGATAATACAAATTTTAAACTTGATACATTGTACTTTTCTGGTGAATCCAGTTTTAGTGCCTGATATAACAATGTGGGTACTATATTTGTTTTAGTTATGCAATATTTATTAATTACACCTAGAATTTTAGTAATATTTTGAGAATCACATATGACTACATCGGAACCAAAATGCAAAGGTGCAAAGATTGATGTTATTTGACCAGCAATAAATGAAAAGGGAAGTACGGCTAAATACTTATCATCGTAACTTAACTTAATATGCTTCCCTATTTGCTTTGAATTGTTAGTAAAAGCTTTAAATGGTAAAACTACACCTTTTGGCTTATTCGTTGTTCCTGAAGAAAACAATACTGACACCGGTGCATCAGGGGTAATCGTCCTATGTATGTCTTTCGAGATTATTCGAGGCCCTGTGATATTACTTATACTTTTAGAATCATAAATCAATGTTTTTCCAAAATAATAATTTAATAGGGCTTCATGTTGTTGATAAACATGACTGCAAAAAATGTACTTAGGCAATATTTTATCAATTAGTATACGTATATCAGAGAGGCAGTTCTTAATAGGTATTATATTGACACATGCTCCAATATCTATAATTGCACAGAAAATTGATATCGTCTCAAAGGAATTATTTGCAATCAATACAATATTATCACCGGCCTTAACATCCATTGCCAAAAGGTACTCAATAAAGTACTCTGTTGCATTTATTAAATTCTGTTTTGTAAAAACTCTTTCTGTTCCTTGCACCTTACCAACATCAATAATTTTTTGGGTATGGTTAGAGTTTCCACATATAAAACTTAACAAATTTGAAGCCATATCATTTTTCCTTCCAATTCAAAATAATTTTATCCATGTATTTTATCTTTATTGTATATAAGTAGTAAGCTCCAATACACGCACCAAACTCAGGCTGTATGGGTATAATACAGTTTAAATCGAAGAGATTATATTTAAGGAGCTCTTTTACTTTCGTAGTTTTGAATATACCCCCAGTTATTACAATATCTTTAATCCTCTCATAATGGAGAATAGCCCTTATATGAGTATTTATATGATCGAGAAAAGACCTCAAAATGCCTAAAGAAATATCGCAATCATTGTCTGAATGTCTACCAAGGTTAATCATCGTTGATTCTTCTCTCAACCAGCTAGATAATTCTAGATTAGTTTCCCTCATTTCAATATTTACGTTATGATTATTACCCTTAGCCGCCATCTGAAGTGAATCAAAAAAACTTTGTGTAGGAAAAATCAAGCGATATAACTGTTTTAATGCACAGGATCCCCAACCTGATCCTGTTACAAATTCAACTTTGCTACCATCATACTTTGTGAAATTTACACCGCTACCAAAAGAAACTACAATAGCAGGCTTTATATCATAATGTTCAGACAAATAACCGTTACATTCAATTTCACTGACTTCGATAATATCCTTATTAGGAACATCAAGTGCTGCTTTAACGTTATAAGCATTAACTCCGAAAAGAACTACACAATCAACACTATAGCATTTATATAGTGCAACCAATGCGTCCATGGAATCAGTTGCCAGTGAATCAACAACAATACTTTTGTCTATGACCATGAATTTTATGAAGGAGAACCCAGCATCTATTATAGCTATCATACTTCCACCTTGTATAATGAAATCATAAGGAAATCATTACACTTTTTCCTTTCTGATTATTTATACATAATCTTTATTAATCATTATAGATTTGTATTATCACCTCCAACTACTATCTATCGTTAACCGTTCCCTTTGAGCCTCTAAACACAGTTCTATATTTATTTGTTAATTAGTTAGACAACCCATGATGTTATATTTATGGTAATAATATATTTAACATAGAGACTATAGATATATAGCCCATTATTTTACAAAGGAGTTTTACTATGCTTGTACTTGACTTCACATAGTTGGCCTTAATCAAATATTGTTTTGGCTACATTTAATTTCTGAGGATCCACTGGGTATTTGATAGTCATGCTTTCTTCATAGAAAGGGCTGTTGGTTTTTTTAAAATATTCATAATCATTAATAAGTAATGCCATAGGATAAACAAACTGATTTAGTTCTTCATGATGATATCCATCACCATATCTTCTATAGCCCTTGTCTTGGTAATAATGTATAAGATAATCATTTGCATTCAACACATCTATATCAACCTTCTCTTCCAGCAGCACCTGATATGCATACATCATCATTTGCACACCGAGGGTGGTTCCCGTTCCTCTAAGGGACTTTTTAATCATATATTTCGTTCCTTCGGTTATGGTTAATAAATCGGAAATAGATTGAGGGATTCTATAACAAGCTAATTCAGATATATCGTCCTTGGGATAATATACTTTTATTCTCGATGTTGCTACTAACTCCGAGTTTAAATAGGCTACAATGATTCTTGTAGATGACAAGGTATCATAGGGCTCAATGATAGTTCTTTCTTTATTATCAGCATATTCCTGACTCCGCCCCATTTCCCTTACATAAACCTCATAACGCAATCTGCCTACATCATATAATTCCTCATCTGTTTTGAGTAACCTTATATCGTACATGGTATACCTCCGTTACACAGAAATAATAGAATGATTCACTTCTTCTACAAATGAATACATACCTTTATAATCCATACCTTGGAATATATTTTTAAGATTTTCCCCAACCAATTCCGATTTCTGACCTAAAAAATGAGCCAATAATGCCGTATCACCCATAATATTTACGTTAACACCATTCTCGTCTAACTCTTGTGCAAATACGTCGGACATGATAGCTGCTTCTCTTTGTGATATGCCTCCAATTTTATAATCATAAACATCCCAATAGCTAGTAGGCAGGTAGTGACGAATTTCACAGCTTACTAATTCGCAAAAATGCTGTTCTATATTTGGAGCTTCAATGCCGTATTTTTCAAGATTCTGACTCCACCTGCTTCCCGGCATTAGTCCAGGGTAAAATACAACTGCAGCACCCTTTTTTTGGTTCTTCAGCGTTGAAATAATCATATCCTGTGTAAATTTTCTGGTTTCTTCCGTCTCAAATGGACCAGGATATATAAAACTACAGGTTACATAAATGCCTTCTCTAAGGGCTGTATTAATCACATACTTTCCCTGGTCAAGATCAAGATATTTATTAAATCCATTTTTCAATACATTAGGATGGTAAGATTCAATACCTAAAAAGACACTAAAAAGTCCCCCATCATGTATTGTTTTGAAATCGCACCCTACCAAATCCTTTACATTTGAAAAGCAATTATATAAAATCTTTCTTCCGTCCTCAAGGTTTGCCCTTCCTAGTTCTTCCAAAAGAGTCCCTGGAACACAGGAACCTCCCAAGTTAAATGCGGAAGTATTTAATATGTTTCTGCTATAATCAATCACATTCCTCAATTTTTCAATTGACATAACCTTAACTTTAGTACCTCCAAGAAGTGAATGGGTACAAAAAGCACATTTATTACGGCATCCTCGACTTTCATCAAGGGTTACTACACGAATTTTATTTTTCTTATCATGGGCAGAGGGGTAAACCTCCTGTGAATATTCAGGATACACCATCTCGTCCAAGCTTATCTCATGTGTTGGAGGATTATATACTGAAGTACCATTTTTAAAATATACTATTCCACCAATACTCTCAAGAGGCCTTTCACCAGCCACATATTCAGCTAATTCACTAATGGACATCTCGCCTTCACCAATCCCCACTGCATCAAAAACATCTAAATTATCAATATATTTATAGAATAAACTAGCAGCCGGGCCTCCAGCAGTATATTTGATATGGGGGAATTCTTTCTTCAATTCCGACACAATACTTATAATCGTATTTACACCTCGTCCAAGCCACAATTTAAAACAAATCATATCCAGCTTCTGATTTATAATCTCCTTCTTTATATCATCATAGATAACGTTGTAATAATGTTTAAGCATACTATCTATTGCCAATTGTAGTCTGGCGTGTTCTTTTTGTACAGTTACCAGATCATCATTGGATTTGTATTGTACGTTAAGCTTTTTCAGGGCGTCACCAATAGAAGGATCACGGGCCACAACAAAATCAACTACAGCTGGAGTATTATAATCAAGTATTTTGACATCATGTCCATTTCTCAATAAACTTCCAGCTAAATTAGCCAACCCATTATCAAGAAAAAAACAGGATGAAGTATAGGGCATACCCGCATAAGTTACCAACAAACATGATATAGATTTACCCAATTATCACACATCCTTTATAAATAATCTCAATACATCCTAGAAAAGATATTGAATTACCTTATAACCATTCAACAGCTTGTCCAAATTCTACTAAATATTTTTTTGAGTACTTGGTACTTGCTTTTTCTCCAATGGCAATTGCGGCAATCAACTCATCGGTCCTATTATATTCAGTAACTATTTCTCTATCAGCATAGAATACATCGCATACCCACAATGCCCCGATACCTAATGCTTCGCAAGTTAACAACATATTCTCTATACATGCACCGATTGATTGAACATCAGCAAGCCATCTATGTCTACGAAATTCCCTGTCATGGTAATATGTACTTAGTTGGTTGTTAAATACAAGTATTATGTGTGAACAGTTTTCAATACATTTTGTTGTTGTATATAAAGATCCTGGATCTTTTGTCTCCTTTATTTCATCATATTTTTCATATAAGATTTTAATCAGTTTTGACTTGTCCGATAGGACTAAGAACTTCCATGGCTGCCTGTTTTTCGCAGATGGTGCATTCATGCCTGCTTGAATTATCGTTTCTATTGTATCTTTGTTAATTACTTTCCCTTTTGAAAAATTTCTAGTGCTGCGTCTTTTTACTATGCATTCTTGCAAATCCATATTATCCCCCCATTATAAATTTATTTAATATATTGAAACTGATACTCTTAAACTACGAAGTGAATGAATTTCCTTCCAGCGTTATAGTAGTTATTTCTCCAAATTTATTTATACTTTCACGATATTTTGTAATGATGAAATTATCCGCTGAAAATGCTAGAGGAGGCAAAGAACCATTTATATCAAACCAATCCGCTTCAGTAATATCATCTCCCGGCACCAGATTATTCTGCTCCTCATAATATGCAAGCAATACAATCACTAAAGAGCTTACACCATTTTCAAAGTTATTAGAAACCACGTTGATGATTCCCCTAGGCTCAATATTTATTCCCATTTCTTCCTTAACTTCACGTTTAGCTGCAGCTATATATGTTTCTTCGTATTCCATATAGCCGCAAGGCAAACACCACTTTTCCGAAAAGATTGAATCCTTATGTCTTTTACCTAAAAGAATTTTACCTTGATTATTTATAACCAGTACTGAAACACAGGGATATGGATTTTTATAATATACATAATTACAAGAACGGCAACGATACCTCACGATATTATCATCGACGAATTGTTCACATTCAGAACCGCATTTTACACAAAACATGTTATTCCCCCATAATTATTGTAAAATTTACATTTTTTTAAATTTTATATTAATTCTTTCTATTTGTCAAGTTAATGGTTTTTATGGATTTAAAATCATAAAAAGGACCTGATATCCAACTAATCAATTATGTTTTAAAAGAACCCATTTGTTAAGTATTCGGTTCACCATTTAATCGTAAGAGTAACCCATATCTTTTCAAAAACTAGAAAAACCCTGCAATAACTGCAGGGTTCAGATTGTTGACAAAGTCAACAAGATGACAGGCTTT
>JAKSBP010000182.1 GCA_022361035.1 Clostridia bacterium | reverse complement strand
GTATTTTTTCTCCGAAAATATCGTAAAACTCTAAATATTCTTCCCTAGTTATATTTAAAACCTCATGAATATCGTACTTATTTATATCTTCAGGCTTTAAATTGGTATTAAAATAAGTATTTGCATCCTTTAACCAATAAAAAGGAGTTGTTATTGTGCCATCAATATCAATACATAAATTTAACTTTATCATAAATTTCCTCCTTTCATACCTTATTTGAGATTGCACAATCCTAATTTGGCTGAATTATATAAATTATAATTATATAATTTGCTCATTATGTACATAGTAAAATACTTTAATTAAATTAATTTTAAGATCGTGTTAAATATTAGTAAATTTAAGTCTTTTTAAGATTTTAAGATATGAAAATATGAATTTTTTTAAATTTTTTTGCATAGGACTAACATAATAAATAACCGTGAATGAGAGAAGATAGCATGCTGCATATTTCAGAAATTTCATTAATATTTTATTTTTCATTTAAATTTATGTAAAATCTATGTTATAATAATTCTAGTACTTGCGTAAATTAGCTACCCTTAAAACTTAATTCATCCACTTGCTTAGCTTCTTTTGAGAACTTAATATGGTATCCTTGGAAACGTTTTCCTTTTTTTAATTTTCTTCAGGGAAATAATATTTTTTAACTATTATTGAAGAAAATTTTTCTATTTTATAAATATCATCACTATAAATATAATATATAAAATTTTATTTTTACATTGTATATTTATAATGATATTATTAAAAGTAAGCTTTTATTCTAAGCTAAGTATTTCATTCTGTATAAATAGGGGTAGACAGGTACTTGCTTTTATTTCTTTAAAATATTTGAAGGAAAAATAGGGTTTTCATTTTACTTTATAATTAATAAATCATATATCCTAGAGATATAGAGGGAACTTTTATGGTTTTCTCAAATAAAATTTATTTTTCCTAAAACATATCTTTAAAGATTTAAAATTATTACTTTTAAATTATTTTACGTAGGTATTAATAATATATAACCTTAGGGGGTATGTAATTTATGAGCTTGAAAGAAAAAAGAAAAATAACAATCGGTCCAGCATTAATCCCAATACTATTTTTAATTGCAGCTTTGGTTTCTACATTGAAATTTTTTGGTGGAGACCCTCATATTCCAATTCTAGCTTCCGCTGGGGTTGCTGCAATTGTAGCAATGGTATTTGGTTATACCTGGAAGGAGCTAGAAAGCGGTGTAGTGGAAACAATTAAAATGTCCATGTCAGCCATTCTTATTTTGATGATTATTGGTATGATTATCGGTACTTGGATTCTAGCTGGTGTAGTTCCTACAATGATATACTATGGTTTACAGATAATATCACCTGGTATATTTTTAGTTGCTACTACATTAATTTGTGCAGTAGTTTCTTTAGCTACGGGTAGTTCATGGACAACTGCTGGAACAGTTGGTATAGCTCTCATTGGTATTGGTCAGGGTCTAGGAATACCTCTACCGATTGTTGCAGGTGCAATTATTTCTGGTTCATACTTTGGAGACAAAATGTCACCACTATCTGACACAACAAATCTTGCACCTTCCATGGCAGGAGCAGACTTATTTGACCATATAAGACACATGATTTTCACAACGGGACCTAGTTTAATTATATCATTGATATTATATGGAATAATAGGTATAAAATATGCAGGAAATGCTATGGATATGGGTTCAATCAATACAATTTTAGAGGGTTTAAGCAGTCAGTTCGCAATATCACCATTGCTGCTAATTCCTCCAATACTAGTTATAGTTATTGTAGTATTGAAGGTTCCTGCGATTCCTGGCTTAATTGGTGGAACGATTCTAGGTGGACTTTTCGCTTTTATTTTCCAAGGTTCTGGAATGACAGATATTATAGGTGCAGCACATTATGGGTTTTCATCTGAAACTGGAGTTGATGCCATAGATGGCTTATTATCACGTGGTGGCTTAGATAGTATGATGTGGACCGTATCCTTAATACTGTGTGCAATGGCCTTTGGTGGTATTATGGAAAAATCAGGTATGCTTCAAACAATTGCTGAGTATATATTAAAACTGGCTAACAGTACCGGTTCAATAGTATTATCGACAGTCCTTACTGCAATTGCTATTAATCTAGTGGCAGGGGACCAATACTTATCAATCGTAATCCCTGGTAGAATGTATAAAGACATCTATGACAAACGAGGACTACATCCAAAGAACTTATCAAGGGTTCTTGAGGATTCCGGTACTTTAACATCTCCTTTAGTACCTTGGAATACATGTGGTAGCTTTATGTGGAACACATTAGGCGTTCATCCATTTGCCTATTTACCATACGCCTTCCTTAACCTAATTAATCCATTGATTTCAATATTCTACGGATACACTGGTATAACTATGGAAAAGGTTAAAGATGAAGATTCCTCTGAGCAGACCGCATAAAATAAGATAGAACTAAACTTGTGAGGACTGTCTCATATAAAACCATCTTATAAATTCAGTCCTGGGGTGTTTCAGAATGAATTTCTATATTATTTGAAATTCATTCTGAGACACCCCTTTTTATTTAGCCTATACAACAAAGATAAATATACTTAATTATTTAGATTTATCTAAACCATTTTATATATTTCTCAATAATTTTCGATGGTGCTCCAGCTAATTTTTCCTTCCAATACTGAGAAGAAATTTTATTTAGGGCCTCAACATGGGTAGGATATGGATATATAGGGGTATACAAATCTCCTATCCTATGTTTAAAGGTTTTAGCAAAAACAATGGTCTGCATCCAATCCCCAGCACCTTTACCTAATGCATGGGCTCCCAATATATATCCCTTCTTATCTGTTATTATTTTTATAAAGCCTTCATCATCCCTATCAGCAATAAATCTATCTACCTCATCTAATTTTAATTTATATATATTAATATTGTCTCCAAATCGCCTTACTGCATCTTCTTCCCTTAGCCCTAAATGAAATATTTCTGGGTCCGTATAAGTTACCCAAGGGACATTATCGTAGTTTGTCTTCCTTTTAAATCCCAGCAATGCATTACTTACTGCAATTTTACCTTCATAATTTGCCACATGGGTAAAGGGATATTGTCCATTAATATCTCCTATAGCATAAATATTTTTAACTCTAGTTTGAAGATACTTATTTACTGGTATAAATCTCCCATTATTCTGGATTCCTGCTTGTTCCAGTTTAAGTCCATCTAAATTATTTTTTCTTCCTACTGCAACTAAAACTCCATCTACAGTTAAGTTGATTTCCTTTTCTTTCTGCTTTAAAGTAACTCCTATTACTGAATTTTCTTTCTTCAGGTCCTTTATTGTAGTTTCAGTATAGATATTTACACCCTCCGATGTCAAAATCCTGAATATCCCATGGGCTATATCCCTATCCTCTTTTTTTAGTATTTCCTTTCCTCTTTGTATGATATGGACATGGCTTCCTATTCTATTAAATGATTGGGCCAGCTCTAATCCAATAGGTCCACAGCCTACAATCAGTAGAGATTTTGGCTTTTCCTTAAGTTGAAAAATCGTTTCATTTGTATAGTATTCAATATCTGATTTTAGAAAATCCTCGGGTATTTTTGGACTTGAGCCCGATGCAATAATAATTCTCTTTCCATATATGCTCTCTTTATCATCAATTAAAACCTCATTCTTGTTTTTAAAGGAACCAGTGCCTAAGTATACATCTACCCCTAGCTTTTTAAAAACCTCCACACTATCGTGTTCCTCAATCCTTTTAATGGATTTATTAACCCTACCAAGTATTTTATCTATATGAACATCTCCAGAAATATTTAAACCCAACTCAGTAGATTTTTTACCATAATGAATTATTTTACTTCCCTCTATAAAGGCTTTACTAGGTACACAGCCATGCCAAAGACAATCTCCCCCTAATCTGTCCCTTTCAATTAAAGCCACTTTACCTCCCATCATCCCTCCACCAGCAGCTACAGTAAGTCCTCCCGCTCCTCCACCAATAACTATCAAGTCATACTTTTTCATAAATTACCACCTCTTAACCTAATTATACCCACATATTTCGTATAGAAATCATTGCTAAAAATCTCCATTTTAATGATCTCAATAAAATGTCACTTATAAGGATTCTTAAAGGCTATTAACATAATTTCTTCTTTTATGGCAAAGGCTTTTATAGATGAGTGAGTTACAAACTTAATAAACGAAAGCAGGCACTGAGGTTTCCTTTAGAGCGATTTTTATGAATCTGTTTTACCTTCTATTATCTATCTATAAACAGATTT
>JAKSBP010000064.1 GCA_022361035.1 Clostridia bacterium | reverse complement strand
GGAGCTGAATTGATTTTTGCAGATACTATTCAGTATCATCCTACTGGTGTAGCTTTCCCACTTCAAATTTTTGGTGCCTTAGTTACAGAGAAGGTTAGGAGTTTAGGGGCTACTCCCCTTAATATTGACGGGGAGCAGTTCGTTTTTCACTTAGAAACTAGAGATGTGGAAGCTGCTGCAATTATTAGGGAATGTCATGGTAAAAATAAAGGGATAAAAACTGATACTGGCGGTCTTGGTGTTTGGTTAGATACCCCTTTAGTTGATTTAATCCACGGAGAAGGGACAATTGAGAGGCGATTGACAGCAATGTATAGACAATATAAAAGATTTGATATAGATATGAGCAAAAAGCCTATTTTAGTTTATCCTACCTTTCATTATCAAAATGGAGGACTTTTAATAGATAAACATGGTCAGACAAAGGTGGAAAATCTTTATGTAGCAGGAGAAGCAGCCGGGGGGATTCATGGTAGAAATAGATTAATGGGTAACTCTCTTTTGGGTATCTTGGTCTTTGGGCGTCGAGCTGGAATACATGCTAGTCAAAAAAGTAAAGATGTTCAAAGTAAAGAGCTTAGTCTAGAACATGTAAAGCTTTATCATAAATCTTTAGAAGAAAATGGTATATATCCAGATAGAGTTTCACCAATGTTGCTGCCACGTTATACTCATGGAAGAGACATATAAATAATCTTTTACCCTTTATCTAGGTCAATCTCCAGCTAAATAAAGGGACTTGATTGTTTTTTCTTTAACAATAACACTTATAAGTCTCTAAAGGGGAATAAATTTTAGATGTCATTAGTTATGAATTGTTTATTCCCTAAATATAATTGAGGAAAGGGTAGAGATGAAATGAAAGAGAGTATAAAAGTACAAAGTAATAAAGAAGCCAAAGTAAAAACGGATAATGTTAATTTAATATCACTTTTAGGCGTATTTCTTATTGGTTTAGTTATTTGGATTATCCCAACTCCTGCTGGCCTTGATAAACAGGCTTGGCACCTATTCGCTATTTTTGTAGCTACTATAGCAGGATTTATTCTTAAACCCATGCCTATGGGGTCTATAGCTATTTTAGCCATTACCTTGACAGCGTTAACAGGTACGTTGACGATTAAGGAGGCCTTGAGTGGGTTTTCAAATACTACTATTTGGTTAGTTGTAGCAGCGTTCTTTATTTCTAGAGGATTTATTAAGACCAAATTAGGAGCTAGAATTTCTTATCTGTTTATTAGAAGGTTTGGGAAAAATACCCTAGGGTTATCCTACGCTCTCTTAGCTAGTGATTTAATTTTAGCCCCTGCTATTCCAAGTAATACTTCTAGAGGTGGTGGGGTTATTTTCCCAATTATTCGCTCAGTTTGTGACACATATGGTTCTACGCCAGAGGATGGAAGTGAACGTAAAATAGGTTCTTTTCTAATAAAATCAGGGTTTCAAGGAAATCTTATAACTTCAGCTATGTTTATGACTGCCATGGCCGCTAATCCTTTGATTTCTACCTTGGCCTATGACGTAGCTGGTTTAGAAATCACTTGGATGGGATGGTTCATTGCAGCCCTTATTCCAGGAATCGTAAGCTTAATTGCTATTCCATATCTTCTTTATAAAATTTATCCACCAGAAGTGAAAGAAACCCCCGATGCTTCTAAATTAGCTTCCGATAAACTTAATGAGATGGGGCCCATGAAGACTTCTGAAAAGTACATGCTTATGGTTTTTGGCTTGATTCTTATCCTATGGGTTTTTGGTAAGCAAATAGGATTATCAGCTACAACAGCAGGCTTAATTGGTTTGAATGTTCTATTACTAACACAGGTATTGACCTGGGAAGATATTAAGAAAGAACAGGGTGCCTGGAATACTTTAGTATGGTTTGCTGCCTTGGTAATGATGGCAAATTATATCAATAAACTAGGTATGATAGGATGGTTTAGTGACTTAATGCAAAGTGCTGTATCGGGTATGTCTGGGATAATAGCTTTGCTTTTACTAGCCCTTGTTTATTACTATAGCCATTATTTCTTTGCCAGTGCCACAGCCCATATTAGTGCCATGTATGCCGCATTCTTAGCAGTTGCACTTTCCTCCGGTGCACCACCAATGTTGTCAGCATTAGTATTAGCCTTCTTTAGTAACTTGTTTGGCTCTACAACCCACTATGGAGCGGGTCCGGCCCCTGTATTTTTTGGTTCTGGATACGTACCCCAAAATACTTGGTGGAAGCTTGGATTTATCATTTCCATTGCTCACGTTGTTATTTGGTCAGTAGTAGGTGGAGTTTGGTGGAAAGTTTTAGGACTTTGGTAAAAAATTTTTAGAAATGACTTAGGATTTAGACCTTTTAATCATTTAAAATTACTGTTGTAATCTGTTAATTGGCTATAAATATAATTAATTTTTTGGAGGTGTTAAAGTGAAGGAAATAAAAGCTGAAAAGATAACTGAAGAGGTTAGGAGGCTGTGTATTGAAGCAGCCTGCATATTACCTGAAGATGTGGAAAAATTAGTACGTGATTCTAAGGGAAAAGAAGAATCAGAATTTGGCTGTTATAGTTTAGAAAAGGTTATTGAGAATATAGATTTGGCCAAAAAAGATATGGTGCCAATGTGTCAAGATACTGGCATAGTTGTTGTTTATGTAGAAATAGGAGAAGAAGTTAAAATATTAAATAGTAAATTAAATGATGCCATTAATGAAGGAGTTCGTCAAGGATATGTAGACCACCCATTGAGAAAATCTGTAGTTACTGATCCCGTATTTGATAGAAAGAATACAGGAGATAACACTCCAGCTATTATCTATACAGAGGTTGTTCCCGGAGATAAACTTAGAATTCAGATTTTACCAAAGGGTGCTGGAAGTGAAAACATGGGAGCTTTAAAGATGCTTAAGCCAGCCGACGGAGTAGAGGGTGTTAAAGAATTTGTAATTAATGCTGTAGTTCAGGCCGGAGGAAATCCTTGTCCACCAGTAATCGTTGGTGTAGGTATTGGAGGAACGATGGATAAGGCTACGATGTTGGCTAAAAAAGCTTTGTCACGACATGTGGGAGAGCGTCATCCAGACCCTAGGTACAAAGAGTTAGAAGAAGAAATTTTAGAAAAGATTAATAGGTCAGGTGTAGGACCCCAAGGTCTTGGAGGAAGGGTTACGGCTTTAGAAGTCCGTATAGAAACATTCCCAACCCATATTGCCACCTTGCCTGTTGCTGTAAATTTAAATTGCCATGCTGCACGGCATAAAGAAATCATATTATAGAAAAGGGGGATAAGAACTATGTCCGATATCAGAAATATCAAAGTTCCTTTAACAGCTGAGGATGCTAAAGGGTTAAAAGCTGGTGAGCGGGTAACTATATCAGGTGTGATTTATACTGCCCGGGATGCTGCCCATGCCAAGCTTCTAAATGCTTTAAATAATGGAGAGTCATTGCCCCTGGAAATTGAAGGTGGGGTTATCTATTATGTAGGACCATGTCCTGCAAAGAAAGGTCAAGTTATAGGGTCCTGTGGGCCAACTACTAGCTATAGGATGGATTCCTTCGCTCCAACCTTGATAGAAAAGGGATTAAAAGGGATGATTGGAAAAGGACCTAGGGATGAAAAAGTTATTAATGCCATGAAAGAAAATAATGCTGTATACTTTGCTGCTATTGGTGGGGCTGCTGCCCTTATTGCAAATTCTGTAAAAAAGGCGGAAGTAATCGCCTATCCTGAGTTAGGAACAGAAGCTGTTCGTAGATTAGAAGTAGAAGATTTTCCATGTATTGTAGCCATAGATTCAGAAGGTAATAACCTTTATGAATCGGGAGTGGAAAAATATAGACAATTATAGTTTAAGTTATAGAAGAAGGACAGAATAGAGGCTAAGGCTTAGCCTTTATTCTGTCTTTTTAAATTTTAAAAATTATAGTAAAATCATATGAGTAAATTATATAATTTAGGTTTGTTACAATTGTATATGGGAATACTATCCTTAGTTATTTAATCTTTATTTATAGAAATCATTATAAAAGGTTAAATTAATAGTTTTATTTAAATTTATATATAATTGATGGAGGTGTAGATATTGGGAAAAAGGATAGGAATTCAAAAGGAACTAAATGAGCTTGGTGAAGCTTTGACTGTAAATGGCTTTGAAGTAACCCAAATATTTGATAGAGATGAAAAACTAGATGCTGTTATATATTTTGATGATGAAAATAATCCCTTTAGTAAAGATAGTTTAAAATTCCTAGATAGCAATGAAAGTTTAGTAAGAATCAATGCTTCGGAAAAAAATATAGATGAAATTATGGAGATTCTAAATAACTTAAAGTAAAATTCATGCAAAAAAAATGCCATTATGATATAATACAAATGGTATTTTGTACTAAATATAGGGGGAAATAATATAGTTAAACAATATAGGAGGGATAGGTTTGGTATCTAAGGAGATACTCCTAGAGTTCATGAGAGAACAGGCATATAATCCTATGTCCTACAAGGAACTGGCGGCGGTTTTTGATATACAGAGTGAAGATATGGGTTATTTTATAAGTCTTCTTGATGAAATGGAACAATACGGAGATGTTATTAAGACTAAGAAAAGGAGATATGCTATTCCCGAAAGAATGAATCTAGTTGTGGGTAAACTTCAAAGTACCCAAAAAGGATTTGGATTCATTATTCCAGATAATACTGAATTGAACGATGTTTTTATATCGGCTAGCGATCTCAATGGTGCTATGCACAATGATAGAGTAATAGGAAGAATGTCAAGAAAAAAGGGAAATGGTAAGAGGGCAGAGGGAGAAATAATTAGGATATTAGAAAGGGCAAACAAGGAGATTGTTGGTACCTTTGAGAGTAGTAAAAATTTTGGTTTTGTGGTATCCGATGATAAAAGAATAAAGCATGATATATATATTCCTAGGGGTGAGTTTAATGGTGCCAAGGATGGTTACAAAGTAGTAACACAGATAACTAGATGGCCTGAGGCTAGAAGGAATCCAGAGGGAAGAATTATGGAGGTTTTGGGCCATAAGGATGATATCGGAACTGATATATTATCAATAATAAGAAAATATAACTTGCCTGAGAGGTTTCCTAAAAAAGTTTTAAGGGAATCCGATAATATACCCGATGTAGTTTCTGAGGAAGAAATAGCTAAGAGAAGAGACCTTAGACATATGAATATAGTTACCATAGATGGAGCAGATGCAAAGGACCTCGATGACGCCGTTTCCGTTGAGAAGCTTCCAAATGGTAACTATAGGTTGGGAGTTTATATAGCAGATGTTACCTATTATGTTAAGGAAGGCAGTCCTCTAGACAAAGAAGCATTGAAGAGGGGGACTAGCGTCTACTTAGTTGACAGGGTAATACCTATGCTTCCTAAAAGACTTTCAAATGGTATTTGTAGTTTAAACCCTAATGTTGAGCGTTTAACAATGTCTGTATTTATGGAGATAAATACAAGGGGTCAAGTAGTTAACCATGAAATCTTTGAGGGAGTAATAAAGACTAAGGAAAGAATGACCTATGGGGACGTATCAGATATATTGGAAAAGGAAGAGCCGGAGCTTATCAAAAGATATGATTATTTGGTTGAGGATTTTAAAGCGATGGAAGAACTGGCTGGGATACTTTCTAGAAGGAAAAATAGAAGGGGAAGTATAGATTTTAACTTTCCAGAAAGTAAAATAGTACTAGATGATGAGGTTAGGCCAATTGAAATTAAGAAGGCCGAAAGAAGAATTGCCAATAGAATTATTGAAGAATTTATGATAGTATGTAATGAGACTATAGCTGAACATATGTATTGGCTCAAGATTCCATTTGTTTACAGGGTTCATGAATTACCGGACTCAGAAAAAATATCAAACTTTAATAAATTTATACATAACTTTGGATACCATCTCAAGGGAACATCGGAGGAATTACACCCAAAAGCTCTTCAGGACCTGCTGAAAAAAATTGAGGGTAAAAAGGAAGAACATATTATCAGCACCCTTATGCTTAGGTCCCTTAGACAAGCCAGGTATTCACCAGAGAATCTAGGACATTTTGGATTAGCCTCTAACTATTATTGTCACTTTACTTCTCCAATTAGAAGATATCCCGATCTACAGATTCATAGAATTATTAGGGAAATGATTAGGGAGAAGCTTAATCAAAACAGAATATCGAAGCTTAAGGCAATAGTGGGAAATGCAGCAGACCACTCCTCGGAAAGGGAAAGGGTAGCTGTAGAAGCTGAAAGGGAGACCGATGACCTTAAGAAGGCAGAATATATGTCCTATCACATTGGTGAAGAATTTGATGGTATAATATCAAGTGTAATATCCTTTGGTATGTTTATAGAATTAGAAAATACGGTAGAGGGCTTAGTAAGGATAAGTAGCTTGGTGGATGACTATTACATATTTGATGAAATAAATCACCTTTTTAGGGGCGAGAGAACAAATAGGACCTTTAGAATAGGTGATGAAGTAAGGATTAAAGTCTTTGACGTAAATGTTGCCCAAAAAGAAATAGATTTCATTATAGTATAGGATATTTTTTCTAGTGCTCAATAAAAATTAGCAATCGATATTAGATATCGGTTGCTTTAAATATGCTAATCAATTGATTGTTCATTTTTTATAATATAAGGGAGGTATTGATATGAAGTACAAATTAATAGTGACAGATATGGATGGTACTTTACTTAATAGTAAGGGTGAGGTTTCAAGGGAAAATAAGGAGGCATTACAAGAACTTCAAAGGAGGGGTATTCACGTAGCTATAGCCACTGGAAGAATATATACTACTGCTAGGCTTTATGCAAAATATCTTGGAATTGTGACTCCAATAATATGCTGTAATGGAGCTATAATAAAAAATTTAGAAAACAATGAAATAATATACGGCAGCCCAATAGAGAGAGAAGATTGTTTAAAATTAATAGATATGTGTAAAGAAGAGAATTTATATTTTCATTTTTATAGTGAGGATACAATATTTGGTGAAGAACTTAAAAATAAGATGTTGTATTTTTCAGAATGGGGCAAGACATTAAAGGAAGAGGACAGAATAAAAGTCGAAATAGTTAAGGACTCTAAAGATATTGTAGAGAGAGAAACTGTATATAAGTTTGCAATTCAAGATGAGGATATGAAGTTACTAGATTGTATTTCTCATAGGATAAGGAGTTCACTAGATGTTGAGTCATATAAATCATTGTCAAATATGCTAGATATTATGAACAAAGGAGTTGGAAAGGGAAGGGCCGTTGAAAAACTGGGAAAATCCTTAGGAATTAGGAGTGAAGAGATTATTACCGTTGGAGATAATGAGAATGACATAAGTATGATTCAGTATGCAGGTTTAGGTGTTGCCATGGGTAATTCTGAAGAGAAAGTTAAGGAATTAAGCGATTTTGTAACAGAAACAAATGATAATAATGGAGTTGCAAAAGTAATTGAAAGATTTATGCTTTAAGGGCGGTTGTTATTGAAATTATTGACAAACATATGGGTTTGTGGTATCATATGTTTTACATGCAAAATAGGAAAGTAGTTGGTGCTTAGTATGGCTAAGGTAAAAGTAATAGCAAATAATAAAAGGGCAAGGCATGAATATTTCATAGATGAAACCTATGAGGCAGGTATTGCTTTAAAGGGAACTGAAGTAAAATCCATAAGGCTAGGTAAAATAAATTTAAAGGATGGTTACGCTGAAGTAAAGGATGGAGAGGTCATTCTTTACAATGTCCATATAAGCCCCTATGAAAAGGGAAACATATTTAACGTAAACCCTACTAGACCAAGAAAGTTATTACTCCATAAAAGAGAAATTAGAAAGCTTATAGGATATATCAATCAGAAGGGCTATACCCTAGTACCTTTGCAGATATATTTAAATGATAGAGGATTAATTAAGCTTCAGCTTGCAGTAGCAAAGGGTAAAAAGATATACGATAAAAGAGAAACCATTGCAAAAAGAGACTCAGATAGAAGAATACAAAAAGAATTAAGACAACGACAAAAAATGTAATACAGTGTAAGTTTATAATTAGTTTTTTTATGATTTTTAATCTATACTCAAGAAAGTTTGATTTAAAATAAGAATGTCAAGGCTAACAAAGTCCCAAGGTCAGATTTATTTACT
>JAKSBP010000237.1 GCA_022361035.1 Clostridia bacterium | reverse complement strand
AAGGTAAAACAGATTTATAAAAATCGCTCTAAAGGAAAACTCAGAGTCTGCTTTCGTTTATTAAATTTGTGAGGCACTCATCTATAATACCATATATACAATAAAGTTATACTTGCATTCCTGTTTTTTTTATGGTATCATGTTTTTTGCTAGTGGTTTTCATAGATTAAGCTTTTGCACCTGTAGCTCAGCAGGATAGAGCAGTGGTTTCCTAAACCGCGTGCCGGGGGTTCGAATCCTCTCAGGTGCACCATGAATATAACCCTGTTTTCCTTGATTTTCAAGGAAGACAGGGATTTTTTATATCTAGGGGGATTTGTAATTGTTTATAGTTTGCTACTAGTTTAAAAATAAAACACTTTACATACTTTTCAAAGTATGATACTCTATAAACAGTAAACCGGTTTAATCAGAAGATTCTAAATGTCCATAGGATTTGAATGTAGCTAGAAGCAAATAAATGTACTGAATTATAGCATATATTTTATAGACTGCCTGAAAACGTTTTCAAGCGAAATATTAGAGTTGTGGTTAAATAAATGTGTTTTACAATCTTTATAGAAGGTTTTCTATGTTTATAACAAAGATAAATTTTTTTTGACATAAAGTAAACCGGTTTACGAAATAAAAACTTGTGCTTTTTAAATAGGGAGGGTAAAGGATGCGTAAAAGTTTAGCTATCATCTTAATCCTATCATTGATGATGGGAGGATTGTTTACAGGATGTAAGAAAACAGAGGTTCAAAGTACAGAATCACAAAATGGTAAAGTAACATTAAACATTTGGTGGGCTTCGCAGAATCAGTTTAAGGAACCCTTATTGGAAGCTATCAAGGAATTTGAAGAAGCAAATTCTAATATAATAATTGAACCTGAGTGGATGCCTAACTTTGATTACTATGATAAATACAAAATTGCACTTACAGGCAATCAAGCGCCGGATATCGTAAAAATCGATCATGTATTTGTTCAATCATTAGGATATAACGATCAAGTCTATGATTTGAGCCAGTTTGAAGCAGACAAAATAAAAGATAAATTTATTAGCTCTACCTGGGAGGCTAATATGTACAATGAACATGTATATGCATTACCTTTTGATGCTAATACATTGGCTCTTATGTACAATAAAGACCTATTAGATAAAGCTGGTGTAAAACCTCCAGCAACCTTAGAAGAATTAATCAAATCCTCTCAAGCTGTTTCAGCATTAGGAGAAGAAGGTGTATATGGATATACAATACCCTTTGACCCAGGAAAGAGTGGTTTTTTATCCTATCAATTTATAAGCTGGATTGCTAGAAATGGTGGCTCAATCTTAAATGATGATTGGTCAAAAGCGACATTAAACGAACCAGAAGTTATCAATGCGCTAAAACAATTAAAATCATTAGTTGATACAAAGGCAGCACCGGCAAATGTATTTATGGAGAATGAATTCTATGCAGGAAAAATCGGTATGCTTGAAATGGGTCCATGGCATGTACCTACTATCACTAACCCAAATGCACCTGCAAACTTTGGAATTGTACCAGTTGTATCTTTAAAAGATGGTATTGATACATATGCTCCACTTGGACTTTATAGTTTGTCGATATCAAAGACATCAAAACATCCAGAAGAAGCCTACAAATTCATCGAATTCCTTGCCACAAATGAAAAAATGCAGATTGCTTATTCAAAGGCAACTAATTTGATGCCAACGTTAAAGGATGCCTATACAGATGAGTTTTACAACAATGATGTATGGAAAATATTTATTGAACAATTAGAAAAGACCGTTTCTAGACCAGGGTCACCAGCTTGGCCTCAAATTGATGAAGCCATTAATATTGCCATTCAAGAAGTATTAACAGGTACTAAAATACCTGAAGATGCACTAAAGGATGCAGAAGAGAAAATAAATAAAGAATTGAATAAGTTAAAGTAATATAGATGTGTGACTAACAAACTTAATAAACGAAAGCAGGCACTGAGGTTTCCTTTATAGCATGAGCCTAAAGGATTCTCTGTGGCTGCTGAAGTAAATTAACATTCTCAATCACTCATCTATACATAGGTTAATTAGACTGCCTTTATTATACTATATGAAATGGAGGAGTTGAGATATTATGAAAAAAGTTAAATGGTTAGGTTTATTATTGATATGTGTGTTATGCTTAAATACTGTGTTAGTAGCAAGTGAGACTATTAATGCATATGCTTATTCAGGTGGCTCTTACTTCATAAAACCAGCATATACAGCTACATCCTTTAAGGTAATCGACCGAGCTAACTTAACAGTAGAAGAAAGACCTATGATAGCCGCTTTGCAGGGAATAATAGCTAATAAGACATCTAATCAAATTTATATTACAGATTCAACAATGCGTGATGGAGAATATCGAGATGAGGATGCATATGTCCGATGGTTAAATGACTTGAGAGATAATTATGGAGTGCCCTATACGACAACTACCGACCCTTGGTCATTGGTTGAAGAATATAAAAATTATTTAGATGGCTATATTTTATACAAGAATGGAGACAGCTCTCTTAATGTAGCGTCATCCTTAGCGGGGATTCTAAATGCTATACCTGTGGAAGAGAGGATTGAAAGTACAATACAGAGCTATGGACTCGGAAAAGTAATTGATGTTCGAGGAAAAGACGAGCAGTGGTGTAAAAATAACTATTGGAATAGTTTTAGCCACAATGTGATTATTGAGCAAAAAGAAGAGAATGAATTGTGCTTAAGAGATTTTGCTGCAATGCATAAATGTATGGTATTTTATGACGGAACCCAAAACTCTTCATTTAGAACATCCCTTATGCAATCCATGAATGATGATGCAGTAATTATGGGATGGGGGAAAGTAAGTGGTTCGGAAGATGGCTTTATTATGAATAGCGGTCAAAGTGGTGTTCATTATCTGCCGGCAGATTGGGGAAAAAACCTATCAGTCCTTAGTGGCTTTGACCCAAGAAAATCCTATAGACAAAACACCCACGATGAACCCCTTTATGAAGAAAATGTCCATTATGTAACATTCATTATATCAGATGGAGATAATGTTCAATGGACCCTTGGAAGGGGCATGGAAGACAGATGGTGGGGGAATAATGCTAGAGGAGACTTTGATATGGGGTGGTCTTTTCCACCATCTTTAATGAGACTTGCACCAACAGTTATGAACTGGTATTATGATACGGCATCAAAAGGTATTGGAAGAGATAATTTTGTAGTTGGGCCATCTGGAGGTGGTTTCTTCTTCCCAGGGGATTACCCAACTTCGGAACATAGCCTACATCTTCAAAGATTAAATGAATTTATGGGCATTGCTGATATGAATAGTGTAATGCTATTGGGATATAATGATTGGAATGATACTGCTATGTTTGACCGATATACAGAACAAAGTAATATAGATGGATTATTCTATTTTGAATGGTATGGATTTGGATTAGATACCCACGGTAGAAATATCAAGTGGTCTAACAATAAACCGGTTATATCATGTGGTGCCAAATTATTTGAGAGAAAAGAGGAATGTATAAGAACCATTAATAATGCATCAACAAATGTTTATAGTGATGATGCCTATACAGTTGTTTATGCCCAGGCATGGGAACCAAATATCATGGATAATGTAAAGTATGTAGTTGATAGATTGAATAGTAATGTTAGAGTAGTAACACCAGAAGAAATGATAAAAATAGTTAATCACTTTAGGAATCCTAATAATCCTCCTAGTTCCGATCATATTCAAGTAGATTTATCAAATTATTTTAATGCAGATGGATTTAGCTATGACACTAACAAAACTGATGGAGACTTTGATAATGTGGGTTATTCCTATTCAGCGGACTTAGTTAATAATCTGCAACACTATGATGGTAGTAGTTATCAATTAGGTTCATTTTCAGATGGAGTGCTAAATTCTATCAATTGTACCTCCCAGATTATTGATATTAAAGATGGTCAATACTCTGAAATTAGGATTTTAGGGTCTTCTACAAACGGTAATAAAAGTGGAGATTTTGCAGTACATTATACAGATGGCACAAGAGATGTTGTAAATGTAAGTATGGTTGACTGGTGTCAGAGTGCTGTAGGTCAAAAAGTGGTGCAGACAATGAATCATAGACATGATAAAAATAATAATAGGAATCAAACCATTGAGAATCATATATTTGCTTACTATGTAACATCAAATCCAAATAAAACTATAAGTGAGATAAAATTACCGAATAATAATTCCATGCATGTACTTGCTATGACATTAAAACCATAACTCAGATTAATTTATAAATCTCAAAAAACCCCAAAAATACCTCAGTATTTATATGTAAAAACCTAATTTTACTATGACCTATAAAAAAGCATAATCCCGTATCTATAGATGGTACGGGATTATGAAAATTAATTATAGTAATATGTAAATTTAAATGGATTATACACTTAAAGTATAACTTTACATAAGGTATGGAATGTGATAGCATTAATAAAATGATTTATGAATACTACTTAGAAAAGGATGTGAAAAATGGCTAATATTAATGATGTAGCAAAAAAAGCTGGGGTTTCCAAATCGACTGTTTCAAATGTGTTTAATGGCAAGAAGAATGTTAGTGATGAAATAAGGCAAAAGGTACTAAAAATTGCTGATGATATAGGATATTATCCAAATAAATTAGCCTCGGCATTAACAACAAAAAGGACGGGTTTAACTGGGTTATTTATTGATAATAACAGCAAATTTAGGTATATGGATTATAAATTGATAGAAGGTGTATCACGGGAACTTAAGAAATCTAACAAGCATATAATTCTATATCTACAGGCTGGTAAAAGTGATGATGATAATCAAATTGATATCAATAATAAACTGATATCAGAGCCAATAGATGATGCAATTATTGTTGCACCAATGGTAAAGGATATTCGTATTAATGAATTAATTGATATGAGAAAATCAATTGTTATAATAGGTCAAGCACCAAATAACTCCTTACCAAAGGTTAAATGTTTAGATGTTGATAATATAAAAATATCCTATGAAGTAACGAAGTACCTATTAGAGCTTGGACATAGAAAAATTACTTTAATTAATAGTGATCCTAATATGACAATTAGTATTGATAGAATGAAGGGCTATTTAGCAGCCTTAAAGGAATACAACGTTGAATTCAATCCAGAATATACATTTAATTCCGATAATACTGAAGCAATGGGCGAGCAATTAGGCTCCCGCATATTTAAAAGTCTTGATATGACAGCTGTAATTACTTCATCTGACGAAATTGCAAGTGGTTTGTATAATGAAGCTAAAAAAGCAGGAATTTCTATTCCAGATGATATTTCTATTTTTGCTTTAGGAGGAACAGATAAAAAACTCAACCCTAGTTTATGTACGGTATATGTTGACTATGAAATGTTGGGAAGAGAAGCTGTAGCTCTGTTGTCAAATAAAGAAGTAATAGATAATCAAGTTATTGATTCCTATAAATTATTAATATCAGACTCAATAAAAAGTATTTTATAGTTTAGGAAGCTTAATTAAGTCATTTACTATTATTATGCAAATATAACTCGGCTTTTTTGGACAAAAATTAAATAGGCATAAATAACAAAAAAATTTTGTCCTGGCAATGAACCGGTTTACAAGCTCGAAATATATAAATATCAGAGCAAAATAAAAGCTATAAACAAAACTCTGCGGTAGAGATTCAAGTAAAACTATTGATTTTATACACATTTAAAACTCTTAGATAATTTGAATATGTACAGATTAGTTTTTTTGATATATGAATTTTATAAAAAAATAGCCTGTGGCAGTAGAGGGGGAGTGAAATGAGTAGTGAAATTAGTAGATGGAATAGATTTAGAGATAAACATAATAGGGAGCTGACGGCATATAAGTTGCTTGGAATACCACTTACACTTTGGTTCATTTTTTTTGTATTTGCATTATTTAGAGCTTTTTTTATAAGCTTGACAGATTGGAATTTATTAAGTCAAGCTTCCTTTATCGGTCTTGATAATTATAAAGAAATACTGAGCAATCGAGAAACAATTAATATCTTTAAAAATACGATTATTTGGACACTTTTTATCGCTATAAGCCATAATGTATTGGGATTATTTACAGCTTATATGTTAAATGAGATACCAAAGGGAGAGAGTGTTTTTAGGACGTTACTATACTGGCCTGTTTTAGTTTCTTTAGTGGTTGGAGCTGAAATGATTAAGTATATATTTAATCCCAGCCCCTTTGGACTTATGAATAGTATTTTAATAAAAATAGGTATGGAACCCATGGCTTGGTATCAGAGTCCCAGGATTGCATTAATTTCATTGATTATATTCCCTATGCTTACAGGCTTTGGTATTAAAATGATTATTTATCAAGCGGGATTTAAGGGTATACCAAAGAGTATTTATGAAGCTGCTAAGCTAGATGGAGCAAGTGAATGGCAACAATTTACTAGAATTACACTACCCCTAATAAAACCTGTAATTATATTGAATTTTGTCATGTCAACTATAGAAGGATTTAGAGTGTTAGCACCAATGCAGCTTGTAACTAACGGTGGGCCTATCAGTAGTACGGAGACGGTAGTACTTAGTATTTACAAGCATGGGTTTGTAAAAAATAACATGGGCTATGCATCGGCATTAGCATTTATACTGTTTGGAATAATATTATTAATAGCTGCCATACAGCTAAAGTTACAAGGGGAGGACATAAGCTATGAATAAGAAAATAAGAGTCAAGCATATTATTTTCTATATTATTTTGGTGCTGTACTCAGGTATTCAAATATTTCCATTCTATTTAAGGTTGATTAATTCTCTACAGGCAGAGGGTTTTATCCCAGTTATGGGCAAATTGTATTTATGGCCTGAAAACCTAAGTTTTAGTAATTATGCTGTTGCCTGGAAAGCTGCTGGTTTGGGAAGAGGCTATATTAATAGTTTAATCTATGTAACCTTATATACATCAATCAGTGCAATCATCGTTGTAATAGTAGGCTATGTATTAGCAAAGAAAAAGTTCAAAGGTAGAAAATTTATCTTTTTTATCTTAATATCAACCATGATGGTACCTGGAGAAATACTGTTTATTCCTAACTATTTGTTATTAAGGGATATCAATTTACTTAACAAATTATCAGCCCTTATCGTTCCTGGACTAGTAAATACATTCGGGATATTTCTTGCGAAGCAATTTTTTATGACAATACCAGATTCCATACTTGAATCAGCACATCTAGATGGAGCATCGGAATTAACAATTATTAGAAAGATTATATTTCCATTGGCAGGACCTGTTATAGCTACTTATTTTATAATTACATACACTACAATGTGGAATGAATATATATGGCCTAAAATTGTATTAACAAAATCGAGATTATATCCTGTACAGCTTGCATTACATAGCTTTGATACGGATTTCAAAACACCATATTACGATATTTTAAATTCAGCTGGAATGATTATGACATTTATCCCTGTTGTTATTGTGTTTCTGATATTTCAAAAGAAATTTGTTGAAGGTATCAGTTTAACGGGAATTAAGTAAGGAAATATAAATGCTTATAAATGTGTGATAGAGAATATTAACGTACTCAATCAGCCACTGAGAATCCTTTAGGCTCATGCTATAAATCTGTTTT
>JAKSBP010000123.1 GCA_022361035.1 Clostridia bacterium | reverse complement strand
TTCGTCATAATTATAGTTTAGGCTTACCATTTCGTCTAACCTTGAGGTATTGCCGGAGTCCAAGAGCATTAGATAACTTCTATCTTAGGCTCGTGGATTTGGGTGCAGTGACGAAGGGACGGTACTGGTAATACTGTGTTATCGGCATATACTTTTGCCGTTTTTTGCAAATCCACTAGATTCCTATTATATCAAGGGTTATAAGATTTTTTCAGACTTTTTAATTTTTGTGATTTTAGTGCATTTCCATAGGTTTTGAGCAGGATTAGGGCAGGATTTAATATACCAAATAAGTATTAGTAAAGTCAAACCATAGTTTTATATTATTACTATGGTTTGACTTCTATTGCTTCCATTTATAGCAATCTATATCTTGTTAATATTTCTGCTCTTATTGGATTATATAAATCTAGATTAACATCTTCACTTTTTACTGAAATAATTAAAGAAAACTTAAGAGTTGAATTTTTTCTTTTATTAATACTATCCTTCCACCAACCATTTACTGGGAAAACAGCTATATGTTTGCAAATTGCTAAATTTGATGCAATACAATTCCATCTATCTGATTGAACAGTACCTCTACTTCTTGCTTGGCTTCCGACCTCCTAATTTATAGAACTTGTAAATCCAGTCTCTCCTTCTTCTCTCATATTTTTATTAACTCTTTTTAAAAACTCTTCGTCAGTTTCGCTTGGACCCTGAACACGCCAATCAAGTCTTGCTCCTTCATAAAAAGTGACACTTTGCTTTGGATTAGGTTCAATAAAATATGATAATGTAACCCTTAATTCTATTTCTTTTGGCCCCAGTTCTAATAATAAATCAAAAGGCTAAGGAATTTCATAATAAAATAGCTTTTTCCAGGAAGCCTACCGCCAAGTATTAAATAGGGGTTTTATGTTAAATGAACAACTGGATAAAGAAAAAGCTTCACAAGAACCTCCTAAAAAAACGTGGCAGAAAGAAACAGTCAAAAGCCAAAAATTTACTTGATAGATTTAAAGAGTATAAAGATGATATATTAAGATTCATGGTTGATTTTAACGTTCCTTTCGATAATAATTTAGCTGAACGTGATCTGCGTATGGTAAAAGTAAAAGCGAATTTCGGGAGTGTTCCGTAGTGAACAGGAAGCAAAAATATTTGCTAGGATACGTGATTATATCAACTGTCAGGAAGAATAACAAGTCAGTAATTAAAGCAATGTGATTATCTTGTGATAATGTCATAGTGAGATTATCTTGATAAAATGTCACTATGAGAGGAGAAAAACATTATCTTATGTCACAAAAACAACTGAATAGGTACCATGTCATTTCTATGGTCATTGATAATAAAATGACTAACCATGAAGCTGCTATTTGTTTAGGTCTTAGTGTCCGTCAAATCATTCGTTTAAAGAAAGGAGTTTATAAAGAAGGTCCTTCTTTTCTTATTCATAAAAATACTGGTTGTATACCTTCTCATGCTATCAGTCAAGATCTTAAAAAAAAGATTGTTTCCCTCAAACAATCTGATACTTACAAAGATGCTAACTTTCTTCATTTCATGGAACTTCTTCAAGAGCATGAAGGTATCACAATTAGCTATAATCCCCTGTATAATATCTTAACTAAAGCCGGTATTAAAAGTCCTAAAAAACACCGTAAAACCAGGAAACATCATCGGCGTAAACGTAAACCAAAAGCCGGTCTCTTAATCCAAATGGATGCTACTCCCTTTGATTGGTTTGGTACTGATCAAAATTATACCCTCCATGGGGCTATTGATGATGCTACCGGTAATGTTGTTGGCCTTTATATTACCAATAATGAGTGCCTACAGGGGTATTTTGAGATCACTAGACAGTTATTAGACAGCTTTGGCATCCCTGTTAGTATTTACGCTGATAGACATACCATTTTCCGTTCTCCTAAGGCTGATAAACTATCTATAGAAGACCAATTAGCAGGTAAATCAGCCAATTATACTCAATATGGGCGTGCATTAAAACAACTAGGTATTTACCTTATTGCAGCTCGCTCTCCTCAGGCTAAAGGGCGTGCTGAACGTCTCTAAAATACCCTCCAAAGTAGACTTCCTGTTGAGTTTAAGTTAGCTGGTATTACCAATGTAAAAGGCGCTAATGAATTTCTTACTTCTTATATACCTAAGTTTAACGAGAAATTTTCAGTTATTTCATCTGATTTAGAATCTGCTTTTAGGTCTGTTCATGCTAATATTTGTGTTGATAATATTCTTTGTGTCCAAAAAAGTAGAGTTATCGATAATGGTTCAGTCTTTTCCTTTTACAATAGACATTATCAAGTTATTGCTAGTAACAATATAACTCCTATACCTGTTAAGTCTACTGTAAATGTTCTGGTGAGTCCTACATTTGGTATTAAGGTTCTCTACAAAGACAATTATTATGAAGCTATACCTTTTATCAAACATAAAAAACAACACAAACTTAAGAAGTCTGTTAGTAAAAACTATATACCTCCTGATCATCATTATTACAAGTATGGACGTAAATTATGGCCTAATTTAACCTTTGAAGATAGTGACCAGGATATTCTACACTTGTTGGAGAAAATCTTTTTATCAAAATATGCGTAAATGGTGTCTTCTGAATCAGCTAGACACCACCCCTTTAGGGGTGACATTTTCTCAAGATAAATATAGACTATTTTAGTGACATTTTCTCAAGTTATTGACAGTCAGTAATTAAAGCAAAGCAATCAAAGATGCTTTTGCAGGTAATCCCTATTTTCCTGAAAAATTGGATACCTCTTAAAGAAATGTGAGTTTGAATCCTATATTTAATCTTTAGGGGTATTCTATAAAAATACCTCTACTTAGCATGCCTAAAATTATTGTGTGCCTGAGTAGTTACATTAATTCTTGATTAGTATGCTTTTGACTAGGCAAATAAGTAGTTTCTATCTATAAGTCTCTAACTATCTCTTCATCTAATATCTTCTTTCGTTCTTCCCAGTCAGGCATTAATACTGTCATGAAGTTGTAGAATTTACTGTCATGATTTCTATATCTAAAATGTATTAGCTCATGTAGGACTACATAATCCATACAAAATCTAGGTGCTTTAATTAGGTCAAAGTTTAAATGTATTATTTTTTTATCTTTAAGACAAGAGCCCCATCTTGCTTTCATCAAGCTTATTTCTATCTTTGGTTTTTCAACTTCATATTTTTTTACCACTGGATACATTCTATCTAATGACTCAGCAAACTTAATTTCTGTCTTCTCTCTTAGCCACTTAGTAACTAAACTTTTTTTCACATTATAATCTGACTTATCATTAACATATAGATAAATATAACCTCTAAAGAACTTTACTTCTTCCTTCCCATTCACTTCTCTAACCTTTAATCTATATTGTTTACCTAGATATTTAATTGACTCTCCACTGATATATTTTTTCTCTGATGTATAATCTGGTTGAACGTTTTTAAAGTAGTTTATATTCTTTAATATCCATTGACCTTTTCTTTTAACAAAATTCTTAATAAAATCAATGGGAATATCTTTATTGGCACTAACCCATATATCCATATTAGGCTTTATGTTTAAATTTATATTCTTTACATTCTTTCTTTCCAAGCAGAAGTCTATTTCTATATTCCCATACATGACAATATATTTTTCCATAATCAATACCTACTAAGAGCTATAGTTTTTACAGTTTCAATAATTTCATCAATTTTTTCTATTGATAAGTTTAGCCCTTGTTCATCAACAAAATCAAATAATAAATCATCAACCTCTTGCTCAATCTGCTTGTGAACTTCGATATTATTATGCCAATCTACCTTTTTAAATTCTTTAATTATATCATCTATTTTTAGAGCTAGATTTGCTAAAGCATCACTCTTATCTGTAATATCATTCGACCTACCAATTATCTCTATGCTAATACCATAAAAAGCCTGAGCACTTCTGTTTTTCTTTATGTTTTGAGGAAATTCATCTCCAGAATAACCATTTTTATAGTCTTTTCTAATGTCCCACATTCTCTGTAAGTATTCTGCTTCATCAATCCTTTTCGCTCTATAATCTTCTAATGTATCATTAACTTTATCCGAAAACTTTTTATAAAACGTGGGATTTTCACCATATTTTTCACTGATTGATTTTGACAACCTGCTAGCTATTGCATCAGCTTTTGCTCGTGGAGTTTCAAGCCAATTCAATTCTTCTTCTATGCCTTTATCATCTAGTATATCAACAGGTTTTGTTATTTGTATTACCTCTTCAGCACTAATATAGTTATCCATTAATTTCTGCATTTTGGCTTCATATTCTCTATTATCAATATCATCACTATATCTTAACTTAACACTTTTTCTAAGTTTTTGATAAAATTTTAATTCCTTAATATATTTTTCTATCTCTTCTCTACCTAGTGCTTTGTAGATATTTTCTGATTCAATCGCTATATTAAGAAATTTACCATATTGACTTAGTTCGTAATAAAAATCTTCTCGTAATTCATCATCAGACAGTAAAACTTCATATTGTTCTTCTTCTTTTTTATTTTCAACTGGTAAAAATATGTTAAGTAACTGGGTATAGTGATGTCTTAAAAATCCTATTGTGCTTATAACATCATAAACAGCTCCCTTAATATCATTCGGGTCAAAGTCTTCCAATCCAGCTCCGCTATAAATATCCATAGCCTTATCTAATCTTTTTAGAAGTCCTCTGTAGTCAATGATTATTCCATAATCTTTGCCTTCATACAGTCGATTAACTCGTGCTATAGCTTGTAATAAAGTATGATCTCTCATCTCTTTGTCTACGTATAAAACAGTAGCTTTTGGTGCATCAAATCCAGTTAGCAATTTATTAGCTACTATAACAATATCTAGTTCACCATCAACGAAACGCTCTTTAATATCTTCTACATAGTCGTCCTCGTTTTTATATATGTCCATCATTTTATTCCAGAATCTCTTTAATATATTTTTAGATTCTTGATTTAATTCCTCATTATCTATTCTCATATCTGGAGGTGATATTACCACTGCCGTTTTCAAGTCCCCTAACTCTTCAAATGCTTCCTGGAACTTTATAGCTTCGGGTCTACTATTAGTAGCTAACATGCCTGTAAATGGAGTTCCTTTATAATGCTTAATAAAATTTTCGTTTATATCTAATGCTATTAATTCTATACGCTTATTGCTACTTGCTAACTTTTCAAACTTACTCCATTTATTTTCAACCTTCTCTGTCTGCTGATCATCCAAGTCTCTCGTTATCATTTTTATTTTATTATCTACAGCTTTCTTATTGATGCTTTGCTCTACCATCCTGCCTTCATATAGTAACGGAACTATTGCTCCATCTTCAACACCATCTGCAATTGTATATGTGTGAATATAATCACCAAATTTTTGAACAGTCGTAGTTCTAGTTTTTTTCATTAATGGTGTTCCTGTAAAGCCAAGGTAACAAGCATTTGGAAATACTTCCTTCATATCATTATGAAGAAGACCATAATTACTTCTATGAGACTCATCTACTAATACAAATATATTATTTGATGTAACTTGAACATCTTTCTTAGATGCAGTCTTAAATTTATGAATCAAAGTAGTTATTACATCGGCACTTTCACTTTTAACTAATGATACAAGCTCACTACCCGTCTTTGCTCTATTTGGCTTTAGTCTTGTATGTTCAAATGTCGCCGTTATCTGTTTATCAAGACTTTTCCTATCCGTAATAACTATAACCTTTGGATTTTCTATTTCTAAATCCGAAAATATTTGTTTAGCTAACATCACCATTGTTATAGACTTACCAGAACCTTGCGTATGCCAAACAACTCCACCATTTCTGTTTCCATTCTCATCATAAGTCTTTATTTTTTTTATAATTTCTTTAACTGCAAAGAATTGTTGATATCTGGAAATTTTCTTCACATTTTTATCATATACAATAAAGTTCTTTGTAATATCTAATAACCTTTGAGGTTGTAATAAAGAAACTAACGCTTTATCTTGTTCAGTTGGCATCCTATTATTCACAACTTTATTGAGGTTATTTTGAAGCCATTCCTCATCTTGTTCTTTCCAAATACTCCAGAATTTCAAAGGAGTCCCACAAGTAGCATACTTCACTTCATTTTTATTCGTAGCTACAACTATTTGAGAAAATTTAAATAGTTCAGGAATCCATTCTCTACCTTGATTTCTAATCATTTGACTCATTGCTTCATCCGCTTCAATCGCTGGACTTTTACACTCTATTACGGCAAATGGAATACCATTTATAAATAGAACTAAATCTGGTCTGGCAGTTTTTCCATTAGGTCTTTCAACTTCATACTCTTCAACAACATGAAATATATTTTTCTCCCATTTCCTCCAATTGATATAGTTAATATCGAACGATCTTCTAGTTGTTTGCCCATCTCCTTCTAAGAGTATTTCTTCGTAGCTAGTTCCAAGCATCAATTTATCATATATCTTTTCATTTGTCGTTATTAGTCCATCGGTAAGATTTTCATTTATATCTTTTATAGCCTGCTCTATATTTCTATCGCTGAATTTATGTCTTTTACCTTTATATTCGTAAGTATTAATTTCTTTTAATTGATTTCTAAGTATATCATTTAGTATTACATCTGCTTTATTAGTTCGCATTTTCAATGCATCACTTGGAGAAATATAAATATATCCTAAATTAGTGAGAATCTCTATAGCTGGGTCTTTACTTAGTTTTTCTTCAGAATAATTTTTATCACTACTCATTCTTTCACCTCCTGAGGATGCAGTGTACTGTGTTTTAGCAATTCACTCTTACCTTTCCTGTTAATAATAGTTGCATTAAACCTTTTTTCTGTTCTTTTAATAACTTAACCTCTTTATTTAAAAGCTCTATTTCCTTATCTTGTAATTTTAATATCTCAGCAATAGCCTTTTGTTCTTTTATATCCGTTGGTATAGTAAGCTTTATCCCTTTAAAATTCTCATATTTTAAGTTTAAGGTATCACTAACCAATCCTTGTGAATATCTTCTAAAAGTATCTATTACCTTCGGAAGCTGAAATAAATAACTCATAAAATGGGAATCTACTTTATCAGTAGGTTTTAATACTGTGTATGCTGGGCTAACAATCCCTTCATACTCTGATACTCCAGAAACTCCCTGCCACATCCTCATAGTGTTATAGCCTATATCAAGTGGTAAAATTCTTTTATATTTACTTTTATCTTTACTAGAATTATCCACTAGGTCTAATCCATTCCTTCTAGCAACTCCATTATTCATCGTAATTGCTAACAATTCTAAATGATTATACCCTACTTCTTTTCTCTCTTTTAAAACATTCTCTAACCTAATCTCTTTCCAATCCTTTTTAAAACCTTTCAATCGTTTTTTTCCTGTTAATAGATTTTGCATTATGTTTCTTTGCTGTAATTTTCTTTCCTCAATAATTCTTATTTTACTATTTATTAGCTTTTCATGAGCAGATAATATTTCTCCAATCTTTTCTTGCTCTGGTTTAGCTGGAATACATACTTTTCTTTTAATCCAACTTTTGGGCTTAAAAAGTAGTTTCTCTATATGGACACCATCACTTGTTATATAGAAATATCTTTTCATAAACGGAAGTTGAACATAATACTTAAAAAAATCAAGTGACAAATTCCCCTTTGAGTTTAAAACATTATATTCATTAGATACTATTGAATCTTTAAATTCCTTTGTAACTATAGAACATGCACCATGTGCTATCTGTCTTTTGGATATTACAAAATCTCCATCTTTAATCTGAAACTGATTTTTAACTAAAATATCTTTACCTAGCAACTTCCCTCTACTAACAATTCCACCAAAATTTCTCTTTACAGTAATTAAATCATATTCTTCACTATCCTCCATAGCTATAGGTCTTTCTATAAGCGCTACTAAATCATCAATTTTATGCTCATTCCAATCTGCAGGAAATTCATAATCAGAATAGCTATAACTTAAGTCATTTTTCTCCATCTTCTTCACCTACAGTCCTAATTCATTAAGATATTTTTGCATTTGTTTTTCAACCCTATTTATTTCCGATTGAATTTTGATGATATTTTCCTTTATAGTAGGCATATCTACCAACTCTTCTTCTATAAAAGTATCAACATATCTAGGAATATTTAAGTTATAATCATTTTCCTTTAATTCTTTTTTAGAGGCAACATATGTGTGTTTATCTACTGTTTTAAAATCATTATATAGATCAGCAATTTCTTCTACAGCTTTAATGGTTAATACATTTTGATTAGTTTCTTTTGTATAATTTTCTTTCCCACTTGCATCTATAAATAAAACATCACTTTTCTTTCTGCCTTTTTTTAATACTAATACACAAGCTGGAATCCCTGTTCCAAAAAATAAGTTTTCAGGAAGGCCAACAACTGAATCCAATAAGTTACATTCAATTATTTTCTCTCGTATTTTCCCTTCACTTCCACTTCTAAAAAGGACCCCATGTGGCAATACTACTGCCATTCTACCATCATCAGCCATACTATTAATCATATGCAGTATAAAAGCATAATCCCCTCTGCTTTTTGGAGGAACACCCCATTGAAATCTTTTGTAAGGGTCTAAGTTAGCTTCCATCTTGAATTTTTCATTGCTCCCAGCAAAGCCCATAGCCCATTTATCAAGTGAAAATGGAGGGTTAGCTACTACAACCTGGAATTTTTTTAACTCATCATCTTCTAAATGAAGTGGATTAGAAATTGTATCTCCTCTTTCAATTTTTGAGTCATCTATACTATTCAAAAACATATTCATCTTACAAAGTGAATGTGTTTGGCTATTCCTTTCTTGACCATAGACAGCTACTTTTCTGCTTGGAACTTGATTTACTACTTTTATAAGCAAAGAACCAGAACCACAAGTCGGATCATATATCCTATCATTCTCTTTAGGTTTCACTAGTCTAGCTAATAGTTCCGATACCATAGAAGGTGTAAAAAATTCTCCACCCTTCTTTCCTGCATCAGAGGCGAAACGCTCAATTAAATACATATATGAATTACCAATAATATCTTCATTATTTAACTTACTAGGTCTCAAATCCAATTCAGGAACATGAAAATCTTCTAGTAAGTGTTTTAACATAGCATTTCTTTCTTTTGTATCACCTAATATAGCCTTGTTATTAAAGTCTATATTTCTAAACACACCTCTTAGCTTTATTTTATTCTCTTCTTCTAAATGTGCTAGTGCAGTGTTAATAATTTCTCCAATGTTATTCTCGTTTCTCTTAGAATACAGATAGTCAAATGTGCAAATTTCATCCAAAACGAACCTGTCTCTTTTAAGTGCTCTTTGTATCCTTACTTTATCACCATTATATTTTTCACTATATTCTTCTAAATGTTCTTCATATATATCACTTAAATACTTTATAAACAACATTACTAAGATATAGTCTTTATAAACCGAAGAATCAACATTTCCTCTAAATGTATCACAGGCTTTCCATAATGATTGGTTAATAGTTTTTTGTTTAGTCATATTATCCAAGATAATTCCTCCCTAAGTTACCAAATTTCTTTATGAGGGAAACTAATATAATCCCTCATTACCTTAATAATATTTATAAGTAGTATTTTTTATAATTTTATTTAACAAGCTGACTAATAACAGCTTTAAATAACTTTTCTTTTTCATCCAATAAATCTTTTAACAATTCTTTCTCTCTCAAATGAAGACTATGTATATCAGCAATCATTCTTTGTTTATCTATGGGTAAGTTTACAATTTGTAAATCCGCTAAAAAAGCATTATTTATCACTGGAATTGTTGCTCCCATTTGATGCTTAGAAATAAGTCTTTTTACATGTGAGCTATTAAAATAAATCGAAAAAAAACTTGGCAATAAATCTTTATTGTTTATACTAACAACACTAAATTGCGAAGGGATGACATATCCTTCTGCATCTTCAGTAATATATATAGCAGTATTCGGATGACTTAATCTAATGATAACATCACCTCGTCTAGTAATATATCTTGCATTCAAAACCTCTTTACTAACAAAAACATCTAGATCTCTTAAATTTAAAGTTCCATCATCTTCAAAACTTTTTAAAGTTAAGCTCGTATACTCTTTTATAGCTTCTGACTCACTTTTAGCCTTCTTTCGAGATAAAACCAATCCTGTTCTAATATTACTAAAGTCACCTAGTCTCATATCACACCCTCCTTCATCGATTGTTATTTTTGCATTGAAACATTTTGTATTTTACCTCAAGTTTATTTTACTGCATATTTTTCCCGCTGTCAAGAATTATTGTTTATTTTATTTTGTTGTAATCTATAAATAACATTTTGTTTTGCCTTATTAATACGCTTGATGTTTTCTTATAATAAAAAATAATTTCAATACTTTACGACAAATTTATTCATACTTTTTTTATCCATAAAAAAAAGCCCTATATTTCAAGGACTTTTCTATTTTAGTTCCCCCCTATTATCTGTAGACGCAGATTTACCGGAGTTTTGCCGCCGACTTCCTTCAGATTCCATCTCACGATGGACACCCTTGTCTTAAGCTAGCGGTTGACACTATCAACCCCCGCATCGGACTTTCACAGACATCGAGTAAGTAGAAATCTGGGATAATTAATCCAGATTTCTTTCCTCTCACAGAACCGGACTTACGTTTGCCATATCCGGCTCCTGAAATTTCTCACCGAATTATTATTAATTCGACAACAATCCAACTTTATATTTTTGCATATCAATAAGTCCTAGGTCTTCAAAGTACTTGTTTGGTAGTATTTGGTGTATAATATGGACATTGGAATCTTTCCACTTTCTCACCTCCAAACCTTTCCTTTTATTCCCAGTTTCCTCATTTCTTTATGCATAGCCTTATAAGTTTTCCATTGTATCATCTTCACCATTCTTAATCTTCTACGTATCCATCCCATTAGGTCTCTTATGAGTCCTTTAATGTTTGCTATGTGATAATAATTAATCCACCCTCTCAGCACTGGATTTAACTCTTTCATTATATTTTCAAGCTTTCGACCTGCATTTCTTCTTGTAATTCTTCTCACTTTGTCTTCAAATCGTTTTATACTTTTAGGATTGACTACAAGTGCTTTGCTGAGAATTACAAATCCCAAAAATTCAACACCTTCATGCACGTTTGTAAGTTTAGTTTTCTCCTGATTTACTTTTAGTTTCAGTCTTCTTCTAAGACTTTAGTAGCATAGGTTTTATAGTCCCCTGCTGTATTCTTATCTTTTGCAAAGATAAGAATATCATCAGCATAACGTACTATCCTTATGCCTTTACTCATCATCTTTTGCTCAAACAGATTGAGGTAGATGTTACTAAGTAATGGTGAACAGACGCCGCCTTGCGGACTCCCGACTTCTGTCTTATAGAAATTTCCGCTGTTCATTACACCTACTTTTATAAATTTCCTTATCAGCTCTAGTACTCGCCCATCACTTATCCGTTCTGATACTGCTTTTATCATGATTTCATGGTCCAAGGTATCAAAACATTTACTTAGGTCCATATCTACCACATACTCTAGACCATACTTTATTCATAAAGCGTTCTGCCTTTGCAACTGCTTGATGTTGTGAATGGTTTGGTCGATATCCATAGCTTGAGGGATGAAAGGTCTTATCAAAGATTGGTTCAATGATATTTACAATGGCTTGTTATACCACCCTGTCCTTTACTGTAGGAATTCCCAGTAGCCTTACACCACCTTCCGGCTTCTCGATTTCTACTCTTCTTTACTGGACTGGGTTCATAACTGTTGGTTTTCAGTCTTTCATAAAAAAACTCAATATTTTGTTCTAGTTTAGTCGCAAAATTAGAAACAGTTTCCCCATCTATCCCTGGGGCTCCATTGTTCCCTTTTACCTGCATAAATGCTAGCTTTAAATTTTCTTTTCGATATATCTTATCGATAAGGCTGTACCATTTCTTCACGCTTTCCCTCCATTGTTGCTGTATTTTCCAGCATTTCAGCCTTCTTTTAACACCTTCACTCTCACTTGAAATTCTTTCTGACACACTTTGAAATTTCTTCCACCCTTCGCATCTGTCCCAGACTTTTGATCTAGAATAGTCACATTAACTCTGTAATGTGTCACCTAAATTTTCCCCTCCTTACGATTACTCGTTTTCATTGGCTTAGGTTTTATAACTACTACGGCTTCATCTGCATACTGCACTCTCATTTCACTTCTTGCTTTCGCTTGTAAGTAAACCTACAGCTTCGAATACAGTACTTCCAAGGTTAAGTTGCTCCGCCTATTGTTAAAACGACCATCAGAACATATGTAGCTAATTTTAGGACGTTCCCATTTTTCGGAGGGTTATTCGCCAATCACGTTCCTTCCAACAACCGCCATCAGCTTCCTTCAGACCCTTTCTTCACTGAAAACGCCCTTGCTTACAACTTATCTTCCCATTAGCTAGGTGATAGGTTTTCTTTCAAACCATCGGCTCGGCAACATGCCTCGCAAACAAGAAAGCGCCCATGCTGGGCGCACAAAGAAAAAACCGCTTAAAAGTGGTCTCTAAAACTTCCTATTATATCCCAATTTTAACTTGCCATCTTCCCATTTCACATTCAGTCCTTTTTCATTTTTCACTTTCCCCATAATATGATAAGAAAGCTTCTTTTTATCCTGATCATTAACTTTATAGCCAGCCTCTTCAAGTTCTTTTAATACCTGATCGATAATATCGTTGATGGTATTTAAATATCTATTATCTGGTAACTTTAATAAAACCCCGTCTATAATATCATCAACTTCAGCCAGGATAACTGCTCCTTTTTTTAAGTAAGGGTCAGTACCAGGGAAAAAGTATTTTAGAATAAAAAATAATATTGAAAGTGCCGGTATTGAGTTAAAACTACATTGACGATTAAACCCCAATTAATATCCATTTTCTTACCTATTTTCTATATAAGTTTTTCAAAATACCCACCTACACCACTAGATATTGTATTTGCAATATCATTTCTATAACTATCCTCACTTATTGGTTAGAAAACCACACTCAATAAGTACGGCTGGTATGGAAGTATATTTTAAGATAAAGAAATCATCCCTGGTTTTAATACCTCGATCCTCTCTTTTAAGCTTATCTACTAGCTTTAATTGAATCTCTTCAGCCAGAGCCTTTCCTTTAGTGCTTCCTGGATAGTATAATGTTTCTATTCCATTTGCTTTAGTAGAACTGGCAGCATTGCAATGGATTGATATAAAAATATCTGCCTTCAGATTATTGGCCATTCTAACCCGATCCCCTAAAAAGATATAGCTATCATCAGTTCTGGTCATTTTGACTTTTATTCCCCGGTTTTGGAGTAAAAAATATAACCTGGCAGCAATCTTTAGATTAAGATCTTTTTTTTTAATCCCCATAGATACTGCTCCCAGGTCCCATCCACCGTGACCAGGATCTAAAATAATTATTCTATTTCTCACAGATATCTCTCCTCTCAACCATCTGTTCTTACTAACATTGTATAGTACCATTTTTATCTATTGCAATAATGTTGATTTACATAATAACTGTTAATAAGTTGTTAATAACTAGAAAAATATTTTTCCATCTTATTTATACAAAGAAAAAGAAAATTAATTTCAATGTTATCCACAGCATAAAATAATTTTTTTTGCTAAAGTTTTTTTCAAAAAAAGCTTTTGGTTCTTTGATAAAAAAATAACCGACATAAAGCCGGTTTAATAGTCACTGCTCTCTTTCATACTATGATAAGAAGGATCTCCTATAATGACATGGTCCAATAAATCTATTCCCAATATAGATCCAGCTTTATCTATCTTTTTAGTAATTTTTATATCATCCTTGCTGGGATCTGGAATACCGGAGGGATGATTGTGGCCAATAATAATAGCAGCTGCATTTGATAATATGGCAGCTTTAAATATTTCCCTGGGATGACATAATGATGATGTCAAAGTACCAATACTGACAGTATTAATAGAATTAAGATGATTCTTTATATCCAGGCAGATAACAACAAACATCTCACGATCAGAATCACCTATATACTCTCTCAAAACCCTGGCCGCATCTGCCGGTGATGTAAGTCTATCTACCCCATAATCCAACTCTGCCTCTTTTACCAACTTAATACTTACTTTCTTCATTAATAATCAGCTCCTTTTAAGTTTTGCTTAAAAAGAACTGACACTGTTAGCACTGTCAAATGTCTTAGGGGGAGTTTACAGAAGGTTAAACTTAATAAACTATAAAAAACACCTTTCTTTTTTACTCCCCCTTGGACTTTATCTTTTAGATGAACTTAATAGCAGGAGGACGGCCGGTATGGAGGGAATGCTGTTTAGTGAATCTTAAAGAAAAAGTGCTGTTTTTAACATTTGACAGGGCGTAAGCTGGGCAATTCCTACAGGAAGCAGGCTCCGCCTGCCCATATAATAAAAGGAATTGACCAGTCAGGTGGCAGTATAATAGGGAGAACGGAAAAAGGAGAACCTCTATTCAACTATTTTATATGGCATTCTTTTGGGTTCTTTTTCTTAGGCATAAGAAAAAGAAAGGGAGCCCCTGAGGGCAGATGGGATGGGTAGGGCGGGGGTCATTTAGGCAGCTATTCCCGGCATTTTAATAAACTATCTTAAAGCTGGCTCACCAATGAGGATGTGGAAGACAGTGTTTTTCTGGCTGGAACCCGAAGACTGAGACAGCTTTTATCTAGAAATATTGATGATAGTATTAAATTGACTTAATAACATTTAAATTTCATTGTCGGGAATGACTGCCGTGCTCTTAAATATCCTTTAAATATGCTACAAAACAATAAACTGAAGGTGAAACCAGATAACTCACAGCTGCAACATCCATTTATTTATCTGGTTTGACCTGGTGGATTATGCTATTAACTTAGGTATAAGGAGAAGGTATAAAGATTGAAGGCTTACTGGGACTGCGGTTTATGCAGTTCTAGTAAGGCTACCTCTGATAAGCAATGGGGGTCGGTGGAATGATTTTACCACCGGCCGGAAGTATTTTTTAAGGTCAGCGGATGGTTTGTTCGCTGGACGACAATTAGCGCAGAACCCCTGGGGGTGGTGCCCGTAAGGCCTTACTCGGGGAGGAAGGCCTGGAAGGTACTGCAAGAGGGGGATTAAAATCTAATTACGATAGAGACTGTTGGAAGGCTGCCAGCGGGGAACACGATAGTGCAAGCGGACAAACTTCCAACCCCTCAGTCAAGCTTTAAACCAGTCCTTATTCCCTCCGCGATGTGGGAACACTTCTAAAACTGATGCGTCATTTTAGATGGTCCCAAGGGTTGTCCCCCAAGTTCCTAAGTGCATCTAACCCCGCATCTCTATCAGGAACTTCAGAATCAGGTAAATTTCTCAGTTTGCAAAGTTCAGTTACAAGTTTTCTTTGCATTAACCAACCATCTTCACCCATTATTTCTAAATCATCTATTAAATTACGAGCAACTTTAAATTTAGCTTCATTTTCATATTTTAAATACATCTCTTCTGGAATACTAGCTCTTGCAAAAATATCAAAGAGTGGCTGTTTATACCAAAAAAATCTCCCACAAACATTAATTAATGCATTTTTTAGTTCATAAGATAAATATTTAGCCATAAAATATTCCTTTCTTATAATTATAAGTCAAACTTTGCATAACTTACCAGGGATTTAAGAAGTTCATGAGGTTTAGGGTGACGCCCTTTCCGAATGAATTTGGATGAAGCGACAGCGGAATCTTAAATCCCATGTTATCAGCTGTTGCGAACAAACTTAACACTCATTAAATTTTATTCAGTATTAAACATATACATCTGATTAATTTTCACATCATACTTTTCATTAACCATTCCCCATAGATGTAAACCTGTATAAAAAAGATAATCAATTTTTTTCTTCACATTTTTAATAGAGGATAAACTGCCAGTACCATGAACAATTTCATGCCTAATATTATCAATTTTCTCAAGCTCACTTTTTTTAAAATTATAACTCTGTTTAATAAAAAAATTAGCAGGTGGCTTACATAAAGCAAACAAAATGCTTGTTCGGTCTGTTAATGATTCGCGATCTATCTTTTGTAAATGCTCGTCCAATTTTTCTATGTATACTTTTTGAAATATATTATCTTTAACTTCTTCTAATGAAGCCTTTTTCCTTTTCATATATTTAAACCAATCATCAGGAGAAACTTTAGCAGTTAAGTAACAAAGGTCTGTTACTGCAGCATCAAGAGCAGAATGCATAAAGACAATCGAAGTTGCATCAATAGTCATATCAAAAGTAGATATCTGATTTGAAGTTATAGAACTTTCAACTCCACTTAGTCCTCCTAAATAAGTCAATGTACTTGATTGGTCAAGGAATAGTTTTTCGTATTCTGGATTATTAAATAGAGCATAAGCAAAATCACTGTTTTCTGCTTGTAGTTTAGAAATAATTGTTGGCTTACCTATTGAGGACAATCTTCGAAATGAGGTTGTGTTAGAATGATTCCGTATTAGATTAAAAAATACACGTGTAAAAAGTTTTTCAACTTTCTCTTTGTTATTCATCAAAGTCCTCCTAACTTTCTAACTAATCAAATCCTAGCAATGACGTATAACATATTTTATCCGAATTACTTCGACAACATATGTTCTTCAAGAAATTATCTGAAGTATTTCAGATAATTTTGTTATTTGGTATATTATACGAAGTATTTCGTAAATATTTCTCTATAGTTTAAATCAAATTATCAAGTGGACTTTAGATTTTTTTTAAATTTACATACATGAGTATATACTTCTGTTGTTTTTGAACTTTTATGACCTAATAGCTCCTTAATGTATCTTAAGTCTGTACCCTGCTCTAATAAATGTGTTGCAAATAAATGTCGGAAAGAGCCAATAAGTTACTCCATAATCTCTCAGATATTTTTTTAATTCAACTAGAGCAACTTCTGATAAAATAGTATATCTATCTTTTCGTCCTTTAGCTTGTCTATATTTTTAATCTTTTCAACTCTTCATATTTATTATTCAATATTTATTTGTAGTTATCCTTCTTTTTTTACATAAATTATCAGCAAACTGTAGTTTGCCTTCTATCCAGACCATCCAGTTATGTTCTGACCGGCTCCGGGAAGAGCTGATGGATTAATGTTGTCGGCCTTTTTTGATAGCTGAGTAAGGTAAAGACGGGGGGGCTGATGATTTGTTGGAAACTTTCATTCATGACAATTACTTCACCCAGCAGTTAACTTCACCTGAACTACTGCCTTAGCATAACGAGGTTGAGTAGAATAGCGGTGTTTCCCATTATGTAAGCTAAAGCAGGCAATGGAACATCGGTCCTTTTGGTAATTGTCGATAATAACCGACCTTGTTTTCCACATTACCTTTTTCATGACCGCTAGCCGGGTTGCAAAAAGCAGCTGTAAATTCGAAGTTTGTTTTTCAAAAAGTCTGCTTGACCAAAATCCACCTGGGCTTCTGCGGGAATATGTCTTAATGGCAGATAGAAGTTTTTGTATAGATTGTAAATTTCTCTTTTGCGGGCCCTGACGTACTTAGCTACCAGACGATATGAACAGTCATATTCAGCTTTATGCATCTCTTGCAAGCGATTATGTATTCTAAGGGTTGTATGACGTTGTTTCCGCCGCGGTTTCTTTAATAATATCAGCAACTGTCAAGCCTTTTTCGAAGAACATTTTTCTGATATAATTAACTGTGTCATTGTTAATGCCATCTCCATTCTCCTCCCCTATATAAGTTTGATTGCCTTAATATAAGGGTTATGACATTCCCGAGAATTCAATTATACAATAAATATATAAATACATTATAAAAGGATTTTTGTAATCATATTTTATCGGAAAAGTGGCTCACTTTTTCCGGACAATATCATCAAGATTACTCAATAGCTATCATTGTCATGTCCAATAAAAAAAGAGAAGCCCTTAAAGCTACTCTTCTTTATCCTCAACGATAGATAGTTTGCCTCGAATCCTTATCCAGAGGAAAAGGCATTGGCGGCCTTAATCACTCCCGCAATTATGATTAAAATACCAATACCACTGACAATTACGATCGTGTACTCGATCGGCTCAACGGTCAGTCTTTGGTATATTATTCCGAAAAGGGCCCAAATAGCCACCAGGCCATAAAGCCGGTCGCTGTTTTTCAGCATAAAAATCATCACAATGATAACGGTCAATAACAGCACCACCACCGTCCAGAAAACCTCTGATAACCCAAACCTATTCCAATCCAGGTAAACCAATAAGGTCGTTACATTGGCGATAGTAGCGATCGTTATCCAACCCAAATAAATGCTAATGGCAAGTCGAACGATTAAACTTCCGCGCTCTTTTTCGACCCGGTCATGCTGATTCAGCTTGTTGTAAAGTACAATTAAATTAATTAGTAAAAAAATCATAATAATAAGGGATAGAGGAATCTGCAAGTAATGCCAGGCAAATAGCCAGGCCATATTCAATAAACAAGAGGAAAAAAACAAAAAACCGATTTTATTTACATAAACAAATTCCTCTCCGTCTTTACTGAAAATACCGTTAGCCTGGCAAAATACAAAAATAGCCAACAGCACATAAATTAAAATCCAAATAGAAAAAGTAAAACCTGCCGGTGTAAATAAATTAGGATAAAGACCGGCTATTTCTCCGGTAGTCTTACCGTTCAACGGCAAATAATTGGCTAGAAAGTTCACTAACACCAGCGCTGAAAAGCCAATTATGTTAAAAACTTGTAATACCTTGTAATGATTATCCTGACCAGCAACATACTTCAACTTTAGGCACCCCCATTTTAATTATTCCACCAAAATTAAAATGTTTATTCATCAAATCTTATGCCTTCGACCGGCCGTTTATTCTTTTTAAGAACAAATGGGCGCTTGGGATGTCGGTTAACAGGATAAAACAGTAAAGAAGCAGCCTGGTCGGCCGCTTCTTCGCTAATAACTTAAAAACTGGTCTGTAAGGTCAAGATTAACTGGCGGGAGAGTGCTTCAAATTCATCCCCCTCGCCGGCACCGAAAACCCCGCCGATCTTTAGCGCCGTCACCTGGGTTAAAGCGTGGGTATAT
>JAKSBP010000309.1 GCA_022361035.1 Clostridia bacterium | reverse complement strand
ATTTGCTTGTTCAATTAATTCTGTAAGTCCAGCTATTAAGTTTGTAATTTCACTAGAAGAACTTGCTTGTTCTTGGGCACCACTAGCCATTTCTTCCATGGTTGTTCCTATTTGCTCACTACCTTCCTTTACTTCTTTAGCTATGTTATTCAGAGTATTTCCTTGATTATTTACCTCTAAGGATGATTCAGTAATTTCCTTAATCATACTTCGTAGATTCTTCTGCATTTTATTCATTGCCAATGATAATTCTCCGATTTCATCCTTGCCATCATAATTTATTTCTTTTACTGTAAGTTCTCCCTTAGAAACTTTGTTGACCATATCGACAATTTGTTTTAAGTGATTACTAATCCCCCTGCTAATTAGCATAATAATACCGATTCCTGATACTATAGCTACCAGAATAGCTAGTATTAGAGTATTAATAGTATTCAGAACGGCATTATTTGCTTCTAATATACTGGCTTCTCGCTCTTTATTTACCATCTCTCTTAATTTGTCAAGAATTTCAAAAGAAGATTTGTTTATACTGGATACTTTTGTTTCCATCTGCATTACTTCCTGTTTGTTGTTTTTCTTTAGCTCTGGAATAATACTTTTTTTAAAGATATCATTGATTTCTTTATTGTTCCTAACAACATTGTTAAATAAAAATTGTAAGTCCTCTGTGTTCATTTCAGGTTCCATTTTTTCTTGTAGCTCTATAAATTCTTTGTCATATGAATCATACTCCTCAAGTAAACTCTTAGCTGGAAAGAAAATGTAATCAGATATTAAAGAATTTTTGGCTTTAAATAAATAAGACATATGGGTAATGGTAACAGCTCGTTCTCCCTTAGTCTCAATAGTCTCAATAGAATCTTTAATACTAGTCAAAGAAATCATAGAATATGCAGAAGCAGCAATAAATAATATAATAATAATTAGTAGTGCTATTCCATATTTAAAACCTATTTTAAAGTTTTTCCATTTTAATGCTTTCAATCTATCTCCTCCTTTATGATAACCAACTTTAAGGATTAATAAATCTTAAAGAAAAATGTGGAAACGTTTATTATTTTCTTTAAAATTTATTTTAAGCTTTAGAGTTTTAATATAATAATTATTATAAATCATATTTCTGTAATTTTTAATCCTTATTTCTAGAATATTTTCCCGTTTTTGAATTTTCATATAATTTGATCCTTTATATAAAAATAAAACTTGCTATAAGTCTTGATTTTACAGGTGATCTATAGGCTTTAGTACTTTTGTACTATTTTTCTTATAGATTGAAGTATTTTTTGTGTGTTCTAGCCTGACCCTATGCTAATACTATGTTATGACCCCATGCTACCTCAGAAATTTTATTTTGGGAAAGTTGAGTTATATTATAATAGAGAGTGTAAATTATTAAACCGTAAGTTTTATAATATTAAATAATTTGAGGGAAGGAATAGAAATTATGAAAACAGAAAAGGAAAAAATGCTCAATGGCGAGCTTTACAATTCTCAAGATCAAACATTGGTTAAAGAGCGGGAAAATGCAAGGAGATTAACTAGACTGTACAATGGAACAGTGGAAACAGAATATAAAGAACGTACTAGGCTTTTAAAGGAACTCTTTGGGTCAATGGGAGAGAATATCTATATCGAGCCTAATTTTCGATGCGATTATGGATATAATATCCATATTGGTGAAAACTTTTATGCTAACTTTGATTGTGTCATATTAGATGTTTGTAAAGTTAAAATTGGTGACAATTGCCTCATAGCTCCTGGAGTTCATATTTATACTGCAACCCATCCTATTAATCCATATGAGAGAATTACAGGTGCTGAATATGGTAAGGCAGTTGAAATCAAAAACAACGTATGGATTGGGGGAGGAGCAATTATTAATCCAGGAATAACAATAGGTAATAATGTAGTAATCGCTTCTGGTTCAGTTGTAACAAAGGATGTTCCAGACAATGTTGTTGTTGGTGGGAATCCAGCAAAAATTATTAAACAAATTGAGCTATAAATTTGTTTTTGCCCTTTTTTTGGCGACCTCTTAACTGATATTAGAAGGGATTAAGATGATTGAGTAAAGCTAGGATAAAGAGGGATATCTAAAAAGAATAATAAAATATATTTGTAAATATAGTGGAGTTGTTTGAAGATAGATATAAAATAAGTATTGTAGGATATTAAAGGTAAATACTTTAAAGGTGAAAAACTAGAATTAAAGAATGAATTGATTAAAGAAGCCCTGAAAAATAAAGTAATTAATTAAGTTAAATCGGAGGGAGTTCTTAGATATTTCAAGGCATTTAGTTTTAAAGGTATGAATAATAAATAGTTGTTATAAATTACGTGTTCTAGCCTGACCCTATGCTACTACTATGCTACTACTCTAATGGTTTAAGAAGTGCTAAAGATATAGACACCAAAAAGGGTGTTTTTTAATATTATAATAACAGAGGTAAATAGATTGAGTGATTGGATAAGGTATTAAACAACAAGAGAGATAGTAACCTACTATAATAACTTGCTTGATTTTTATTCAGAATATGAAGTATAAATTATGAAAGCTTTAATAGATAAAAATAGCTATGCTGCTAAAGTATTTATATTTGATTACAATATGTTATTGCAATATACGGAGTTAAAAAAGAAGAAAAAATGTAAATTTTAAATTATTCCTACAGAAGGTGTAAGAGTTGGCATATCTAGAATGCAAGTAGTATAGTGAACTGATGTAACCACAAGAGAGTTAGAACTCCATAAAGATCAAAGAGTATTTCAAAAAGCGGAATGCTTTTAAGAAGGAAAGGATGATTCAATGGATATTCTATTTGTTGATACATTTAAACAATCAAGCTTTTATTATTTTCCATTAGGAATTAATTTATTATCAAGCATAGTTAATACAACTTCACATTATACTTCAGAGGCTATTAGTTTTCCAAACTTAGTGTTGAAAAAAAAATTACCTCAAAATATACTTTTAGAAAGTGATTTTGGAAAAATTGTAAACTATATACTGGATAAGAATCCTAAAATAATATCATTTTATACTTTAGGAGATTCATACTATATATCTTTAATTGTAGCTAGGAATATAAAAAAAATAAATAAGAATATTAAGATTATTTTTGCTGGACCCCAAGCTAGTTTATGTAGCTTAGAAACCCTAGAGTCTTTTGATTTTATTGATTTGATAGCTATAGGAGAGGGAGAAAAAAACATAATTAACATTATAGATTACTTTAACAATAAAGAAAAAATAGAAAATATCAAGGGAATTTGTTATAAAAAATCAGATAATATTGTTTACAACGAACCACAGACATTAATTGAGAGTTTGGATGATTTACCTATGATTAAATTAGATGATGATAATATTCCTGATGTAATGTCTATAGAATCAGGTCGAGGATGTCCCTATAACTGTACTTTCTGTTGCACCAAAACCTTTTGGAGGCGTAATACAAGATTAAAGAGCATTGATAGAATTATTGAAGAAATAAAATTTTATTCTACACAATATAATATTAGGGAATTTGATTTTACCCATGATTTATTCACGGCTAAGAAAGAACATGTTTTAAAACTTTGCAATAAATTAATTGATTTAGGAATTGATATAGAGTGGACGTGTAGCGCAAGGATAGATAGAATAGACGTGGACATGGCTAAATCCATGAAGAAAGCGGGATGCAAGAGAGTCCACTTAGGTATTGAAACTGGTTCTCAGAGAATGCAGAAAAAAATTAATAAAAACCTAGATATGTCAAAGGTTAGAGATAAAATAAAGATTATAAATAGATGTGTTCCAGTACAGGTAAACATAATCTACGGATTTCCAGAGGAAGGAGAAAAGGATTTATTTCAATCTATGGATTTAGTAAAATTTTGTGTTGAAAAGACACTGATGGAAAGAATAGCCATGAGCAAATGTAAGTGTTATCCTGGTACTCATATTTACTTTAAAAATAAAGATAATTTAACGCTGAATAAAAAAAATTTTAATTTGTTTAACTATCCTTCAAAAAACCATATAAACTTCATTGAAAGTTATCCACATTTATTTTCAAGTTTATATATAATTAATGACAAACTTTTGGATAAATATTTTTATTTAGATACATTTATTAGGTATATGTACACTTTTTTGGCCATCAAACTACCTAGGACAATGAATGAAATAATAACATGCTATAACGATAATTTATTAGATTTTTATCTTGAATACCAAGAAGAAATACAAAGGATAGACAGACTATTAACCAAAACAATTTATTATGAGGATAAAGTAAATCATGTTAGAAAAGAAATGCTTTATGGTCTAGAAGCTTTTATTAAATATAAAATAGAAAACGAATTTATGATTCAGCTACTTCAATTCGAAGTAGAAATAATGAAAGTATCGCTAGATAGAGATAGTTATGTATCTAAAGTAATTACATTTGATTATGATATGCTAACGTACTATAAGGAGTCAAAAAAGAAAAAGGAAGAATGCAAGGTTACTTTTGCTTCAGATGGCGATGAGATAGATATATGTAGGGTAATGTAAAAAGCTCTATTAACATCCGATTTAAAAACTTGTATCATTTTTTAAAAGCTGAATATAAAAGTAACAAGAAAAGTTAGTGGCTAAAAGCTTTTGATAAACTTATTGAAACCAGAAGTTTTCAAGCTGCCAATTAGTTTTAATTTAATGAATTATTGAAAGGAGGATTAAAATGACAGAAAATAAAGAAAAAAATAAAGATAAAGAAAAAAATAAAGAAAAAGATGAAAATAAAGAGGCTAACGAAATAGTTGAATCTAAAGAAAGTGAACGAGGATGTTTAAATAATATTCGTATACATCCAACTGTTTGTAATAATATTACAGTGGAAGGATTAGATTTTAATATAGACAAATAAATTTACACTCAAAATATGTGGGATATTTTAAACTGTTGAGAAAGTTGAAGCTTAAGACATACTAAAAGCATGATGACGCAGCGTATAAAAAATATGAAGTCTACTTGCTTTTAGTAAATACAATAAAATTTCCCACGAACTTACCAGTTCGTTCTAAAATTTTATTGACTACGTAAAAGTTCTTGATTGAAGCAATGACGAGAAAATTCGGGTTTGTTAATAGGCTGAACTGCTGATAATATATATTATCAGCAGTTTATTTCAGTAAATCTATTTTTTTCTGAATTAGCTTATTCTTGGGCTTTGATATATGATTAATAAGTGAAAGGATGATTAAATGGATATTCTATTTGTTGATACATTTATCCAATCCAGTTTATCTTATTTCCCCCTTGGGATTAATTTATTATCTACTATAGTTAACACAACTTCAAGCTATACTTCAGAAGTTGTCAGCTTTTCTAACTTAATTCTAGAAAAAAAATTACCCACTACTATATTTTTAGAGAATAACTTTGAAACCATTGTGAAATATATATTAGATAAAAATTCTAAAATAATATCATTTTATACTTTATCAGAACAATATTATATTTCCTTAATCGTGGCTGAAAAAATAAAAAAGATAAATAAAGATATTAAGATAGTTTTTGCTGGACCCCAGGCCAGTTTATTAAGTTCAGAAACCCTAGATGTCTTTGATTTTATCGATATAATTGCCGTAGGTGAAGGAGAACAAAATATAATAAGCATATTAGATTACTTTAATAATAAAGAAGAAATAGAAAATGTAAAGGGAGTGTGTTATAGAAAACAAAATAATATAGTTTGCAATGAGCCCTCACCATTGATTTACAATCTAGATAAACTACCTATGATTGAATTGGATATGGAGACTATACCTAATAATTTTTACATTGAAAGTGGAAGAGGTTGTCCCTATAACTGTACTTTTTGTAGTACCAAAACTTTTTGGAAGCGTAAGGTAAGGTTAAAGAGTGTCCATAGGATAATTGAGGAAGTTAAATATTATACGACGAAATACAATATTAAAAAAATTGATTTCGTCCATGACTTATTTACAGCGAATAAAAAACATGTTTTAGAATTTTGTAATAAATTGGTAGACTTAGATATGGATATAAAATGGATGTGTCGTGCAAGGCTTGATACTTTAGATGAAGAAATGGTTGACAGAATGGCAAAATCAGGGTGTTATAAAATCGGATTAGGAATTGAAACTGGATCACAGCGTATGCAAAAAGAGATTAATAAAAATCTTGAATTATCTAATTTCAAAGATAAAATGAGAATGATTAATAGTTATGTACCTATACAAGTTTGCTTGATTTATGGTCTTCCTACAGAAAGGAAAGAGGATTTATTACAAACTATGGATTTAGTAAGGTTTTGTGTCGAAGAAATGTTAGTTAAAATTATACAAATGAATAAATGTCGGTGTTATCCTGGCAGCCACATGTACTTAACACAAAAAGATAATTTGGTTTTCAAAGAAAAAAATATAAGTCTATATAATTATCCTACAAAAAATCATGTAGATTTTATCAAAAGCTATCCTAATCTATTTTCAGGTCTATATACGATTAAAAACGAAGTTTTAGATAAATATTTTTATTTAGATACATTTATTAACTATATATATCTTTCGGTTATTCATAAGATACCAAAGACAATGAATGAGATAATATCCTATTATAACAATAGTTTGCTAGATTTTTATCTTGAATATGAAGATGAAGTAAAAAGGGTAGAGACATTACTAGTAGGAGCAATGTATTATGGAGAAAAAATAGTTGATGTTATAGAGGAAATTTTCAATGGGCTTGAAAATTTTGTTAAATATAAAATGAAAAGCGAGTTTATTATACAGATATTTCAATTTGAAGTAGAAATAATGAGAGTATCACTAGATAGTGAAAGTTACAAATCTAAAGTACTTACATTTGATTATGATATGCTGAAATACTATAAAGAGTTATCGAAGAAAAAAGAAGAGTGTAAAATAGCTTTTACTGCTTTAGAGGACAAAACAGTAAGTATATCTAGGGTGATTTAGAATGAGCCTTAATATTGAGCAAAGCAAGTAGGAACAATTAGTTATTCAGCCTTATTTAAAAAGCTTAGTTACTCCTACTTGCTTTGTTTATTTTGATCTCAGTAATCATCCAACATCCTTTGATTGCTGTTTGTCAGCAATTTTGGCAAGATCGACTACGGTGATTTGCATCTAAGCCATCTACTTTAGT
>JAKSBP010000099.1 GCA_022361035.1 Clostridia bacterium | reverse complement strand
GGATCGTTGTCCTACTGCTACAGTTGATGTGATTCCAGCTGAAACAGCATAAGTTATTACATCAAGATATCTTTCATTGTTAGTAGTTGTCATAATATAAACATTCCTTTCATTATCTGATTAGAAAAGCTTTTAAGGCATTTCCAATATCTATATATGCATTCAAGCTAAAAGAGTTACAAAGCTATATAACATTTTTAGATAATACCGGTAAAATAAGTGGCTCCTATTGTAGAAGCAAATAATAAGTGTTAATAAGAAGAATTGGGATGGAAGATATTATAGATGTGTGACTTACAAACTTAATAAACGAAAACAGCCACTGAGGTTTCCTTTAGAGCGATTTTTATAAATTTGTTTTACCTTCTATTATCTATTTAAAAACAGATTTATAGCATGAGCCTAAAGGATTCTCTGTGGCTGCTGTAGTAAGTTAACTTTCTCTATCACACATCTATAGAGAGGAATGCATTGAAAAAAATTTGTGTTAAAGAATTGTTTAGTGACTAAATACATTTTTTATACATTAAAGGATAGCTTAACGGAGAATCTTTAAAGATTTTTCCTTTTTTATTTATTAGGACAAATTAGTTAGGTCATATAAATAGATATAGGAAGTTTAATTGTCAAATAAATAAAATTAGGAATGTTAACGAGGGGGGTTTAGACTCTGTCTTTTTGATTTTTAGATAAATATAAAGAATAGGAAACCACTTTAAAGTAGTTTCCTTACTTAATATAAAATAATTTTTAATAGTTCTTTTCTATATAATCAATACATGCTTCAACAATTTTTAAGTATTTTTCATAGTTTAATGGTTTAACTATGTCACCTTTTATATACATATTTTTATTATCTATATTTCCTATAAAGTGTACTATACTTCCTGTAAACCAATATTTTATTTCATATTGTTTAATCAATATTTTTTTCTTGTCATTGGAAATATGCTCAATATAAGGTTTATTTGAAATTGATATTTCAATTAAACTTTTAGAAGCTTTTTCATTGTATTTCATAGCATATTCATAAGAATAAAAAACTTTACTCTCATCTTGAGTCTTACCTTTAAAAATAATGGAAGGCTCTACTGAGCTTAAATCAATAAATTGATGGTTTATTTTTTCTCCTTTCTGGAGATTATTATTAATTACTGAGTCATTCTTGTTTCTAATACAACCGATTAAAAGAATCGATAGAAACAGAATAATTAGTATCTTCTTTTTCAAGCTTTAATCCTCCATTTAGAAATTAATGTTCTAATTATAGTTATCTTATTGATATCTTTATAAATTTTTGACCTAGATAATTATCATAATAATAGTGATATCGATTGTATGGGCGTTTATGTATAGATATGGAATATCCTCATCATAATTCTATTCCAGAGGAGCTTCGCCATACTTATTATAATCCTTAGTTCCTTTTTTAAATAATACAAAAATTTGGAATACCAGTATCAGAGGGACAAGGTTATAGGTAGGTGAAATCCCATCAAGAAAACCAATTGATAATGGAATCAAAATAAGTATTCCTGGAAGGTTGATATCATGTAAACGCTGTATTGTTTTACACATAAGGATTATAGATAGAGGTATAAGCAAAAAAGGAAGAATTAATCCTAATAATATTTTATCAGTGAAAAAAACATTATATAGAATTTGAAGTAATGCGATTGGAATACCTATAAAGAGTTGATACCAAAAATAATTCATTCTACTAATGCGGCCTTTAAATGAGAAAGCTTTTTTTATATCCATAAAGATCACTACCTTTCAAATACATAGCAACAATAGTATATATTATGAAAAAGAATTAAGCAAATTTATATTCTCTAAAATAATAATCTTTGGATTAAGCATTATGGTCATGATACTTAGTATACTCTGAATTCGAAAGGATATGTAGAAAGAATATGTGATACTGAAATATATAAAGAGGAAGATATGAAAAAGAAAAAAGACGGTGTTAAGCATGGGGTTATTGAATTTGTTCCTTTAACACAAGAACTAATCGAGTTAGGTGAAAAACAAGTAACCAGAGAAATTGATAAGCTGAAAGAATGGCTGTCTAAAGACAAAGAAAAACTTACTAGAATTGAAAATGAATACAACATTAAAAGAAAAAAAATCAAAGAAAATTGCAAACATGAAAATGCAATTAGCTACTAACTGAAGGATTATGCCTAACTACATTAATAGTATATCTATTCTCTAGATTGTCTAAGTGACTTTTGTAAGAACGTTAGAGATAATATATTTTAGATTATATTACTTTATTACAGTTTCTAATGTACCAGTTAAAACATTACCTGAATAGGTATATATTTTAATTATGTAGTCGTGATTTGGGTTAATAGTGTCTAATAGTTCCCAAGTTCCGGATTGAGTAAAAAAGAACTTTTCTGCTACATTTTCATCAAGCGTTTTATCATATAAAACAACAAGACACTCTATACCTATTTCATTAAAATTTATAGTTGCATATAAATCATTATTGTCATGATTTAATTCACTTGAGGATATTTCTATTTCATAAGGTTCAAGAGGAAATGATGGAGCTACATCAAAGTAAACATAAGAAAAATAGTAATCTACTACGTCGGTTGACGCATAACTAGTAACTGCAAAAGAAAGCATAAGACTAAAAACTAAAACTAATGATAAAAGTTTCTTTTTCATAAAACCCCTCCCAAAATTTCACTTTTAAAGATATCTCTAACATTTCTTACAAAAGTAATCATATTATAACATGACTTTTTATAAAAAGCTATAGGACTAACTTATGTGTTTTTGATAATTAATAAGATAATAGTATTAATGTCGAGTATGATATAAGTCCTACTAATAAAATACTAAATAACAAGCTGCCTCCAAAATCTTGGTCATTCTTAATTTTGTAAATAATAGAAATGGTGGTAACATATAAAAGCATATAATAGAAAAGTCACATTAAACACTCCTTGTACATACTAACTATATATATAACATAAAAAAAAGCTAAATTAACTTTAGCGTATGGGAATGTTATTCTTTTAAAGATTTAATTGTTTTAACTATTCTGTTGGTACACAAAATAATTACCACAGATAGAATTATTGTACCTAAGCCAATTGTATGTATTAAAGATTGTCCTATACCAGCTTCTAAGAAAATAAATAGTACAGAAGCAAATACGATAAATAGTATAAAATAGGATATAAACTTCATAAAAAATCACTCCTTAAATTTATGGAAATATTATAACAAAAAAGTGATTTCAAAACAAGCAATGTTAATTTTACAGTTAAGGATGAAGCAATATTATTAAGGAAAGTAAAATAATGCAAATAATGTTAAAAATAATTGTATGATAAAATACTTTTTTGTTGAATTTAATAAATATAAATTTAAAGTTTAATGTATTAGCAATAACAACAAAGGTTATTATTATAATAATTATAGCAGTCTTTGTGAAAAAATTATCAGAAATATGTTGAATAGAGATAATAAGTGCAAAATTTAATAGCACTTTTTTAAGGAAACCCTGTTCTTCAACTCTAAATATAAGTGGGTCATATTCGCCTTTTCTATACTGAATAATTGATTCCCTTATATACAAGTGGAACAAGCACTACTATAAATTTAAGTAATAAATCTAAAGCCATATAAAACACATCCTAAAAGTTTTTATTATATTATACAGTATATTATACAGTAGTCTGTAATGGAAACCAATGAAGAACAATAGATTTCTTATTTTTATTTGATGTATTGATGGCTTTGTATAGCTTGTAATTAATATACCAAAAGAAACGAGATTATTGATAACATATGTGGGAGTGTCAGTAACTCCGCCTTCTAGGCCCGCATCATGTTTTGATTTCCTATTTTTAATTCCTATTTTTAATATCAATTAATAATATAACCACATAATATGTAATGAAAAATAGAGCGTTTCTATATTTTGCAATAAATATTGATATAGGAGGTTAGGAATTGGTGACTTTCAATAAAGATTACAAAGATTGTAAATCCTGTAAGTCAGATAATGAATTTATCAAATGCAAACCCAAGCGCCCAAACCCCCAAAATATACTATTCGAATGTGGGGAGGGGACTGGAAGTAGAATTTTTACATCCTCTGATGATGCTCCGTTTCAGTTGGCTCATGTAACCCTTGATACAAGTCGTTTAAATAGCCCAGAAGTTTTAATAAAGTTTTCTAGTTTAGTTAGAGTTGAAATTTTAAATCTACTTTTAAACTTGACAGTTCGATTAAAGTATGAATTGTTTAAAATATGTGATGGTAAGCAGCCAGTATCACTAGGAACTTGGATGTTTGAGAAAGTTAACGCTTCTTCTATTTTTTTTAACAGCATAGAAGAGTCATTTAGCTTTATATTTTGTGAATGTGGGAATTGCCATGACTGTTGTGAGTATTTTGTAACAGTTACTCCAATTGAAATAACTAATGCTATCACAACAGTTAATAACGGAAGATTAGCTGCATTATCACAATCTTTATATGATTTTTCAAACAAATTTAAATATCTTGATACAGAAGATAAAAATGTTAAGTCTAATCAAAAACATCCTAAAGCCAAAGAAGTATTATTAGAATGTGGGCAGGGCAATGGAGCTATAGTTTTTAGGGAGCCAACTGATCCATCATCTAATATAGCTCATGTTAATATTGACACTACCTTTTTAAGTAGACCTAAGGTTTTAATAGATTTCTCCAGTACTATTAAGTTTGATTTTGGGTCAGGAGACCTTATCCTCCAATTTGAATTGTTTAGAGTTTGCGATGATGGAGAAAAAGTATTGCGTGGAATCTGGACGTTCGAAAGAACAGGTGTTAATATTGCAAGTTTAATTGACGAGTCCTTTAGCTTTATATTTTGTGACAGTTACAGTCTTACAAATAAGAATTTTTCCAAACTTGTCAGATGCTTTTGTACTAGTAAACAATGGAAGAATGACAGCACTGGCTCAGAGCACAATGGATTGCAATAATGATGAAAATGAAATTTGTAATGATAAATGTGACTGCATAAATTATGAACGAAAGCATCCTATACCTAAGGGCGTATTATTGGAATGTGGTAGTGGCACTGGAAGTAGAACATTTACTCCATCATCGAATAAAACACCTTTTCAATTAGCCCATGTTACTATAGATACTACATCTTTGTATAAGCCAGTAGTGAATATTGAATTTTCCAGTATTGTGAGCTTTGAGAATACAACAGTCAACTTAAGTGCAGATGGTAGACTACAATATGAATTGTTTAGAGCGTGTGATAATAAAGAGCCAATATCAATAGGTGTTTGGTCAATAGGTAGGAGAGAGCTTTCTACCTTTGAAATTGATAGAATAACAACCGCATTTGATTTTACCTTCTGTGATTGTACAGCTTGTCCTAGCTGTTGTGATTACTTTGTAGTTGTTACACCGATTGGTATAAGAACAACTGGCATAAGTGAAGATTTTAAAGTAACAGTTAGTGATGGAAGAATAGCTGCATTAGCTCAAGAAGGATAGAAAAGATATCTAGTGATATAGTCTTGGTTGGATGATACAAAGGTCTAAAAACTGCAGAAAATAATATAGGGGTATATAGATGAGTGATAGAGAAAGTTAACTTACTACAGCAGCCACAGAGAATCCTTTAGGCTCATGCTATAAATCTGTTTATAGATAGATAGTAGAAGGTAAAACAGATTTATAAAAATCGCTCAAAAGGAAACCTCAGAG
>JAKSBP010000065.1 GCA_022361035.1 Clostridia bacterium | reverse complement strand
TTTTGTTCATCTTTAAATTACACCACTGTTTTATTGCTCTTTAAATTTAAGCTTTTCCTATTTCATCTTCCAAACTGTATCTTTTAAAGTTGCCTTATTTCCGCATAAATCAGATATTTGTATTTCAATTACCTTGAGTCCTGTTTCTTCATTCAATTTGTAATTAAAATAACCCGTAGGCATCACATCCCATCTATTATTAATTTTTGCGTACATTGGAACATTAAGATTATCATTAACTTCAAGCTTAATTTTTATATAATTCTCTTTAGTTGCATTTTGCATGGGTACGAATTTTTCAATTTTTCCAGTTGGTTTTTTGTTATCGATAATAAAATCTATATTTGTAATACTTGAAGTTATTCCTGCCTTATTACGAAGCTGGATACCACCAGAATAGAATCCTTGTTGATTAAATGATAGATTTTCCTCGATCTTTTCATTTTCAATTTTTTGCCAATCTTGATATTCATTACTGAGTCCAGTCTTTTTGATATATCTATATTCTTTTACACCTTGGAGGTTAGCTATTTCAATTTTTGAATTTCCATCTCTTACTAAGATTGTCTTCTTTCCTTTGAATTTTACAGTAATAGAATCTATATTTCCATCAAGGAAACTTTCAAATGACTTCCTTGAAGAAGGAGATAGTTTCTCTAGTGAAGATATTGAGGATAAATCTTCATCGTTATAAATATCATTATGTAATTTTTTAACTGTAGGCTTTTCTAGTGGTGTTATTCTTAATTGTAATTCATCTTTTGTATCACCATTTTTCAATTCATTTATTGAGCTATTAGCTTTGTTTTTGTTCTCATCGGATGAAACTTCTTTATATATTAACACGTCATTCACAGTTTCTATAACCTGCTTAATCTCTTCCTTTGTTAACTTTTTTTTGAGGTCGTTTTGATACATAAATAAATACTTTTTATATTCATCAAAATATAAATGTGTTATCTTTGTATCAGGCAACAACTCAATTAAATCTTTAATGGTTATACTCCCATCTTCTATTTTCATTGTTATATTTATAAACTTAACTGCTTCAATAATTTTTTCTAAAGTTGGGTTACTCCCCAAAGCTTCTATTATATTTCTGTAATTTTCTATATATTCACCATGGACTGGAGCAGCATCTCCTATTAAATCTTTTATATCTTCAGCTGTAATACTGTTAATAGGCTTTTTATTAAAGTTAACTAATTTTATAGCTTGTAAAACCTCATCAAATGTAAGTTTCATTATACCGCCTATATCGGCATCATACATTCTCTTGAGTTCATTTTGATAGTCCAATAAATATGTAGAATTGTATCTATTCATATTATCTAGCAATGCGAGCCTTAATTCTTCTTCAATAATAATATTCTCTTTTCTTATATATAGTTTAATATTTATATTTACCAAGGCAACTACTTGCTTTACTTCTTCACCAGTAAGTTGTCTTCCTAATTCAGCTCGTCTTTTTATTAATTCTTGTCTAAGTAATTCAAGGTACTTACTTTCTACAATATCTCCCCTAATATCAGTTGGATAGTAAAGATTACTATCACTTCCTAATATATTTAATATGGCTTGCTTAAGTTCTTCATCTGTTCTAGTCCCAGCTATATGTTCTAAGTTATCTAAAAAATAATTTGGACCTATAGGTTGTCCGGTGGTAAAGTCAGTTTTAAGGCCGTCACCATTTATTGCTAGTACCTTATAAACATACATATTATCTACTGTTATACTACTATCATTAAATGATGTGCCTATAACATCAGTACCTATAACTGTATATGCTGAATCCTTTTCATCTTCTAACTTTCTACTAATTTCATACTTCGTATTAGCCTCTGGGTTTCCATTATGTTCCCAGTTTATAGTTAACTCGGTATTTGTAATATTGCTATAGCTAATATTTCCAGGAGGCAAAGCCTTTGTATATCTTTGTACGCTTGACTCTACTTCATTCCCTACAAGGTCTCTAGCTTTCGTAAATATTGTATATTGTGTATTGGGCTCAAGGTTTATAAAATCGTAGCTATTTAAGCTTATCCATTCCATATAATCTGTTTGGCCACTGATTTTGTAGGCATAAGGCATAGAGTGTAAATCAGACATAACATCATTACTCATTATATTTTCTACAGTAGTAGTAAATTTAATTGAATTTGTAGTAATATCTTCATCTAATATATTAATTGTAGTTATCTGGAGAGCTGTCTTATCTACCTCAAAATTATAAGGTATCTCATCAGTCTTTCCACCCTTATCATCTTCAGCCCATATATGAATAACATGTTTACCCTCAACTATATCACCAAGGTCTACAGGCTGGGAAATCGTCTGGTCAGTTCCATCAGATATAATATCAGAACCTACCTGTGTTCCAGGGTCGCCTGTATTACCATCTACTCTGAAATAAACCTTTAATATATCTCCTACATCTCGGTCATTTAAGGTTCCTTGAATTATTAACTCTCTAAAACCCATAACTCCTGATACTATTTGATTATTTACAACCGTTGAATTTAAACTAGGCAGTTCGTTAATATTATTTACTTCATAATTTGCTAAAGACGAAGAATTCCCTGCTTCATCTGTACCCCTAGCTTCAATCTTACAGTTACTTCCTACTGTGAAGCTACTGCTATAACTTTGCCATGAACCACCATCTATCCTATATTCTTTTATACTGCTATCTCCGCTATATGTAATAGTAATTGTTACATCTCCACTTGTCGGGGCTGTTGAATTCGCTATAATACTTGGAGCTATTGGGGCTGTTTTATCCACACTAAAATTTCTAGTTACTTCACCCGTACCGCCTTTTGAATCCTCACAAATAATTTTTAATGTATAACTTCCTTGTGGTATTGAATCATCTATTGTGATTGTATAATCAATAAAAGACTGGTCTGTTCCGTCAGTAATTATGTTGTTTTGAATAATTACATTTTCATGTCCAACAAGTGGATTATTAGTACTATTTAAAATGATATATTTAACTTCTAATATATCTCCTATATTTCCATCTTTTACAATTCCATTTGTTATATGAATTTCATTATATCCTGGATTTTGAGATACAACTTGGTTATCAGTAGTTGTGATATTAATTTGAGGCAAAATATTATTACTATATTTTACAATACCATGAGCATGACTAACCGATCCAGTAGCTACATACCCTCCACCCTCAATGCTCGTTAATGACGTAAAGTCATCTTCATATATTTTATTCCATTCTACATTGCCATAATTGTCAAATTTTGATATAATCCCACTTCTGCCAATAAGAGGCCTCCAACCAGCAACTGCACATCCCCCGTCACCAGTATTAGTAACATCAAAAAATCTGTACCCAGATTGTTTTGTCCATTTCACATTCCCATTAGAATCATATTTAACTACTGATCCTAAAGTGTCATTTTTATGACCAGCAGTAATATAATCACCATCTTTGGTAATAATCACAGAAAAAAATTTATCAGCTTTATTAGTACCAAAGTTCTTAATCCATTCTTGATTTCCATTTTTATCAGTCTTCAGTATTATGGCATCACTTTTACCTACTCCAGTGAAACCTGCATCTGTCGACCCTGATGTTCCTACAGCAACATAACCTCCATCATTAGCTATTGTTATTGCATAGAACATATCAGTTAAACTTCCTCCATAATTTTTAATCCATTCTTGATTCCCATCCTTATCAATCTTAAGCATTATGGCATCGTAGCGTGATGTAGAACCTTTTTTTACAAATCCAAAATCAGCTGAGTATGAATAACCAACAATAACATAGCCTCCATCGCTGCTTTTAGCAACGCCTTTAAAATAATCCTGACTACTTCCCCCAAAATTTCTAAACCATTGTTGATTTCCATTAATATCATACTTTACCACTATTCCATCAGTCCAACCGTTAGTAACGAATCCGGCATCAGTTGAGTCTGAATACCCAACGGCAATATATCCTCCATCATTTGTTTCTATCACTGACTCAAACACGTCTTTATTACTTCCTCCAAATCTTCTGTCCCATTTGGTCTCTCCATTTGAATCATATTTACCTATCGCAGCATCTGGACCGTCTCCGACAACCACATAATCTCCACCATTTGTTGTAATTATATCTGAAGTTCCACTCATCTTAATCATTTTTGCCCATTCTTGAGAAAGTTCTCCAGCAAACACAAAGTTTATACTGAAATTTAAAAATAGAATTATTATCATACAAATATATGTAATTCTTGCCTTGTTACTACTCATTAAAACATCCCTCTTTCTATATTAATCTCTTCCACTCCCTTTTAAAAACACATTCCATTCCGTATACACCGTATCCTTAATTCTAGCTACCCCCTCAGCATATCTTGGTATACAAAAAACTGTTGTTCCCCCTTCATGACTATCACCAACTAAAATAGCCCTGATAATAGTCTCTTCTGGTACTTTTAAAACAGATGCATCTGTCCAAAACGTTATATCCCATGTATTTATAGAACTTCCTGGTGAATTTTCGCTTGTTATTTCTCCCTGATTAATATATATTTTTTTATTACCTTTCTGGTAAAAAATTTTTGATATCGCTTCTCCATCTTCTATGTCATTCTCTATAGGCCCAACGCTATCTATCGTTAATGTTATTGCAGTCCCAGCCATAGCTAACGGAAGGTTTTTCTTTTCCATACCTTTTTTTATAACAACTGTTTTTGAAAATTCCTCGTCTGGAGTAGATACAATATTTGTAATTCTAGGTCTTTCATATGCCAAAACATTAAACTTTTTTCCAATAGAAAAATCAGAAGCCCTACCTTCTATATCCCATACCCTTACGAATGCAGCGAATTGATAGGATTCTGAATCGAATAGTGGTCCTTTGATATTTGCCCTTTTACTTGTTGGTAAAGTGTATTCTCTCCTCTCTCCCGCATTTCCAGAGATTTTTTTAGTTACAATAGCTGGCTTCCAACCATTATTCTTACGTGCCATGATAACAAGCTGACAACCACTTTGATAATTTTCATTTTCAACAATATTTGGTATCTTCCACTTAATTGTCGGTGTAGTTGAATATACCCATCCCTTTTTTCGTTTTAATCCTGGTAAATCATCCATTCCATCATTAATATCATCAATTATTGGACTTTCGGGTTTCCTTCTACCAACTATTTTAATCGCAATATCATCTTCATCATTTACCTTGTTTATTTCATTATCTTTATATGGAACATAAACATAGGGAGTACTTTCCCCATTTTCTGATTCAAACTTCATCTTTAGCTTTATACTATCTAGGTCTTTTACTGGAATTTCAAACCATTCATCACTCCTTTTCGATGGATTAAGCTGCAGGTCTCCATTATCATCTTTAATCACTTCAAAATCTGTTTCATTATTTTTAACATCTTCTTGCAAATTAAGATTTGGAGGAAAAATTTCATCTATATCCCCTTTATATATCCAATTACGACCTCCTCCTCCAAAATTTTCATTTTTATATAGCTTAGTATCATTAGATGTTTTTCTCTCTAATTTCCACATTGGCATCCATTCGTCATCCTGTTTACTTTGAGAGATATATATAGTAATTGATGTATTTTCTTCAAGATATGAATAGGCCCCAATCTGAATTAAATTTATATGACCATCTTTCGTATCTAAGGGTTTTGTTACTAACTCACCCTTGAGAGCATATTCAGATATATTACCCAAAAGTACATCTTCAATTTCAACTGAAAGCCCCGGTACTTCAATCATTCCTTCATCTGCACCTGAAAAGCTAAAATATTTAATTTTTGCCTCTTCCCCTTCTTTATCTAAAATAATAATATCTTTTTTATTTTGGTGAACTGATACAGAGGCAGGAGCCGTTAATCCCTCTGTAACTGATAGAGCTTTTACAAAGGAAAAGCCCTGGTCTGCCATTAGATATGTATATGCTTTTTCATCGTCTATAACGGTTATTTGACTATCGGAAACGGCTATAGCCCTTGCATTAATATCCTCATTAAAATTAATGGTTAATGCAGGTATTTCACTATATCCAGTACCATTAAACTCAAATTGTCTTATTTTATCTTCTTCAAGTATTGTGAGATTATTATTTCTAGAAGCTATATCAATCGGATTTTCTAAGTTATCTATTCTAAGACTAGGTATATCTATCATTCCATCTTCAGCTAATTTATATGTAATTGCTTCGTTTTCATTTAAAACAGCTAGGTCATTTTCATTTATGAACACCATAGAACGTATTTCAGTTAACCCATTTATTGATAAAAAAGGGTTTTCTATCATACAATCGGCTCCATAGGAATAATACATAATATCCTTTTCATCTTCATCTCTATCTACAGCGACTACTACATCTGGCCCTCCAAGTCTAGCTGCATATGCTAAGGGATTATCTACCTCTACCTCTAAACTATCTATTTCAACCATCTTCTCCCCATCAAAGGCATACTGGACTACTCCTGAGCCAGTCATAACAGAATAGGCAACAGGAGAGTTTTCTCCATTTGTAAACTTTATTTTACTCATTATGTCTTCACCAGATAACCTTATGAATTGCTTTTTAGTATTAATCTCAAGGTCTGTTTCCTTAGTATCTATAAATTCCTCCGTTGCATCTTCAGTTATATCGTATTCTATAATCGTATCCTGGGAAGATGAGGATGCGTAAGCAATGGTTTTAACAGAAAATATCAAAATGATTGTTAAAAGCATTAATTTAAATTTGTTTGATATCATATATCTTCCATCCTTTTGAAGTTCTAAAAAGGCTAAGTAATACATTCATATACTTTGAGTTGTTATCATATGATATTTTTGTAATAGCTATATTATTAGAAAAATACATAACCTTATCCAAGCTTACATTTTTAATGTTTGTTTTTATGGCCCGGCTCTCCAAAAAACTATAGGAAGATTTATGGGATCTTTTAGCTTTAGATATTAAATATTTTTCTGACAACCTATAATCCGTCTTCATATCTTCAGCAAAGCTTTTAAATAATCTTTTTATGTCTTTCTTATCAGAATCAGCCATATCAATAATTCCTTTGTCACTTAATTGAGGGCTAGTTTCTTCTAAGGATATTACTTTCCAATTACCCTCCTCATTTATAAGGTCAATGATATAAAATACTACATCATGGTCAGTTTTATTATTTTGAAATTCAACCTTTGTAAATACTTTTAGAAGGTTAGTAGAAACATGGATATGCTCTACTCCAATATCAATAATTTCATATGTACCAGTTTGCTTTGTATTAGCCAAATTAAATTTAACCACCCCTAAAGCTTTACTTTGGGCCTCCTTAGGTTCCTCAAATACCTGCATTATAAACTCACTGACAACTTGCTTGCTTTTAACTTCTTCATTATTAATTACAGGATATCTAATTAATAGTAATATACATATAATAACTACTAGAAATATACCTACTCCCCCAGCAGTTACGAAGATTTTTTTCCTATATGACATTCATTCACTTCCCTTCATTTACACGTATTTCTCCGAGGGACCATCTTGTTACATATATTTCTTTAGTTCTCTCAACCTCATCTTCATTATTATTTTCAATCATTTTTACGATTCTTCCCTTAACAACAGCTAAAACCGAAGGATTATCTATTTCTACCCTAATATCCGTTTCATATAAATTATCTGTTATACCGTCCTCAATAATACCAAGCTCAATCGGAAAACCCTTAATACTATTTGTAATATGAGAATCATTATTTGTAAAAAAGGCATATGACGCAACCTTTCCGTCGCCATAGCCTTTGTATTTATCATCACCATTATAAATTAGAAGGGAGTACTCAATATCTTCAAAAGAACTCCCCTCCTCACTGTAAGCGTTTAGATTATACGTTAAGGTTTCCAAAAAACTTTCCTTTGCTTTTTTATAATCAATCCTTGGTTCTCCAAAGGCCTGACTTTCTTCATCAATCATTAAAGCTGCATCCTTTACAGCATAATCAATTGCATTTTGAAGCACTGTATTTGTAGCTCTTTGATACCTTACCAGGCTAGGAGTACTCATTAGAAGGAAAACTAAAATAGGAATCATAATTAGTATCATCATGCTTCCAAGTAATCCTCTCTCATCATTTATAAATTTAATAATTAGGTCTTTCACTTATGGTTCTTCCTTTCACATAAAAATAGAACTCTTCATCTCCATCTACCCCTAGGAGCTTACCAAAGACAAAAGGCTCTGTTTTTGGTTTAGCCTTAATGTATAGATTTATAGTAGATGCTTTTACATCAGCTACATTTCTAAAAATTACATCATTTCCATTTATATTATTGTTATAGCCGTCTGTAGCATAAATATCTATATCCATAAGCCCTTTCTTTTGTAATTCTTCTTCCATATCGTTTTGAAGCCTACTACTGTATACACCGGATATTTTCATCTGCGAAAGATAGTGAGTCTTGATTTCTTCAATGTCATTTAGCTGCTTTTCAACTATATAATAGTCTACTCCTCCAAATATTATAAACACTATTATAGTAATCCAAAATAAAAGCTCGATACTCGTTAATGCTCCACATTCGCTTTTTAGTATCCTCGTGAGATAGAAGTTAGGTTTTCTACAGTACGTACATGCAGCTCTTTTATCGGATTTGATATAATTATATATAGTGTATAGCATACTCCTAATAGTGATGCAGCAAAAAGTAAATACTCCGTAGATGTTATTGCACCATTTTCCTCTTTTAACAACCTTTTTAAGCATTTTCTCATTATTATCCTCCTTTATATATTCGTTTCAATTGCCTATGTCA
>JAKSBP010000353.1 GCA_022361035.1 Clostridia bacterium | reverse complement strand
GAAACCTCAGAGTCTGCTTTCGTTTATTAAGTTTGTTAGTCACACATCTATATTATTATAGAGGAATTTGAAGGAATTTATAGAAAAGGTAATATACGTAATATAAGTATTCAACAATAGAGTGAAATCCTATATTGGAGTCATTATTATAAACTTGCTTAGTCAGGAACTTTGGTATATATAAATTAACCTTTTAGTTGGTTTCGCTAAAGCATTTATTATTTTCTTTGAAATTTATTTTGAATGTTAATGTTGTTTATCTATAGATATCCTTAATTACTTTCATTTTAAAGTTGCTTACTTACTAGAGGAGGTATGACTATGAACTATAAAAGGTTTAATAGATTAACTAAAGAGGGAATGGATGAAGTATTGATTGTAATAAAAAAACTGGGATTACCCTTTGTTATACTAGGTGGACTTTTTCTTCTATATAGCTGGATGTACGGTAAACCAGCAATATCCTTTAGTCAATTGATGATAACCTTTCTTTTCCTCGGCCTATTTCAAATGGCCTTTGAAAATCTTTGGCTTGAGAAGGAAGTTGATGAATTAAAGAAGAGACTTAGTAAATTGGAAGAGAAGTACAAATTTTATGAAAATGAATAATAGTACATAACTTACCTTAGATTGACATTAGAAATTTTTATGGAAAAAGAGATTAATCAGGTATTGATTTTTCAATAATGCAATGATAATATTACAAACATAAGCTTAGAAAATAAGCATGAGTTTATGAATAGGGTGATAAGCTTGACAGATAGAGAAAAGGAAGTATTAGATATAGTAGCTAAAAATCCTATGATTTCCCAAAAGGAAATTGCAGATATCCTGGGTATTGCCCGTTCCTCTGTAGCGGTCCACATAACAAACTTAATGAAAAAAGGACATATAAAGGGTAAGGGATATATATTAAGGGATAGGGATTATGTTACAGTAATTGGTGGAGCCAATATTGACATAATGGGATTTCCCACAAATATGCTTAATATGGGAGATTCAAATCCTGGTAAAGTTAAAATTTCCCTAGGGGGTGTAGGGAGAAATATATCGGAAAATCTCGCCAAGCTAGATATAGAAGTTAAGCTTATAACTGCCCTTGGCACAGATTTATACGGTAAGAAAATGATTGATGAATGTAAATTATCTGGTATTGATATGGAAAATTCCTTGATACTAAAGAATATGCCCTCTTCAACATATCTTTCAGTTTTAGACGAAAGGGGAGATATGAAAGTTGCCATAGCCCATATGGATATCATAGAGGAGCTTAATATAGATTTTATAAGGAAAAAGTCTTTAATTATTAAAAATTCCAGATGTGTAGTTGTAGATACCAATATAAGAAGGGAAGCTATAGAGTATTTACTTACTAACTTTAAGGATGTAGATTTTTTCCTAGACACTGTATCCACCATAAAATCAAGGAAGGTAAAGGACCTTATTGGTTCCTTCCATACCATAAAACCAAATAAAATAGAGGCAGAGGAATTAACTGGAATAAAGATAAACTCCATAGATGATGCCCGAGATGCCGTAGACTATTTTTTAAACCTAGGGGTCCAAAGAGTATTTATTACCCTTGGAAAGGATGGATTATATTATGGTAATAGTAAAGCTGTGGGATATCTTCCAAGCCTCCAAGTTAAAGTGTCCAATGCCAATGGAGCGGGGGATGCCTTTATCGCAGGACTTGTATATGGGTATGTAAATGATTTTAATATCAAAAAGAGTGCAAGATTTTCTATGGCTGCATCGGCAATTGCCCTTAGCCATGAGGATACAATCAATCCAAATATGTCTACCCTGAGAATAGAAGAAATGATTAAGGAGATGAAATAATGCTAGAAAAATACTTAGAAATAAATCCCGAGGTTGAAAAGGCCCTTAGGGAGAATAGGGCTGTTGTTGCATTGGAATCAACTATTATTGCCCATGGTATGCCCTATCCTAAAAATGTGGAAACTGCCCTGAGGGTAGAAGAAATAATTAGGGAAAATCAAGGAGTACCAGCCACCATAGGAATTATAAATGGAAGGATGAAGGTGGGACTGACCAGGGAAGAAATAGAGCATATGGCAAAGAGTGGGGATGTCATGAAGGTGAGTAGAAGAGATATTCCCTTTGCCATAGCACAGAAGCTTGATGGTGCTACAACTGTAGCTGGGACCATGATAGGAGCTAGCCTAGCTGGCATCAGTGTATTTGTCACAGGGGGTATCGGTGGAGTACATAGGGAGGCTGGGGAAACCTTCGATATATCGGCTGACCTTCAAGAGTTTGCAAGTACCAATGTAGCCGTAGTATGTGCAGGAGCTAAGTCCATATTAGATATAGGATTAACCTTAGAATATCTTGAAACCCACGGTGTACCTGTGATTGGATATGGTACAGAAGAATTTCCCGCCTTTTATACTAGAAAAAGCGGCTTTAAGGTGGATTATAGGGTTGATACTCCTGAAGCTTTAGCCTCAGCAGCAAAGGTCAAGTGGGATTTAGGCTTAAGGGGTGGAATGGTTATAGGGAATCCTATCCCAACAGAATATGAGATGGCTTATGATACTATAAATAGGGCTATAGAGGAGGCCTTAGATGAAGCAAAGGAGCTAGGAATAAAGGGCAAAGAGACAACCCCCTTTCTTCTCTCCAAAATAAAGGCTATAACCTCTGGGGCCAGTCTTGAATCAAATATTCAACTGGTCTACAATAATGCTAGGCTTGGAGCAAAGTTTGCCTTAGAGTTATCAAAGTTATACTAAGTGGTAAATGCTGTTGATTTTACCACTTAGACTTAAAGCAATAACTATAGATGTGTGATTGAGAATATTAACGTACTCAAGTAGCTACTGAGAATCCTTTTGGCTCATGCTATAAACCTGTTTTTAGATAGATAATAGTAGGTAAAACAGATTTATAAAAGAGTCTCTGATGAAGATTTAAAAGGAAGACTCTTTTGAAACACATATACGGAAATTAT
>JAKSBP010000176.1 GCA_022361035.1 Clostridia bacterium | reverse complement strand
CGTCTCTATCTTTCCCCACTAAAAGAACGGTTAAGACAGCTATTACTATACTAGCCACACTCGCTATTCCCACTATAAACATTAGTGACTCCGTAGATTGGCTAACACCTCTTTCATCCTTTAAAAGATTTATAAATACTTCTTTCATATCAATAAACTCTCCCTTCATTAAAACTTATCAATCATCCCCATATTTTGAAATTGAAAAATCACCCTATATACAAGGCTTCCTATTATAATACCAAATATAGCAGTAAGTGGAAGAACTCTATAGACAGTTAATATTAAGGGTCTTTTTGAAATACTTATCTCCGATTTCATTTTTTGAATTCTTTTTATATTTCCAGCTTCTCTTTTAAGAACCCCATCTAGTTGCTTTACCCCTGTTTTTTCAAGATGCATCATTAGAAGGATAAGAGTTTCGGATTCTTCAAGATTCAGTTCAATTTTTAAATATTCTAAAGCTTTTTGAGGTCCCCTAGTCCATAGAGCAATGGTTTTATCTAATATTGGAGTAATTACCTTCGTTAGTAATTTTGCTGACCTAAGTGCCTGTATAAGGCTATATCCCGCTCTGGTATACATATCTATTGCCTCAAAAAGAATAGCAATATCATTAAGTTTCTTTGCTTTTACAACTTCCTTTTTCACTTTACTAACAAGCTTCGCAATAATTAATCCTATGACAACTCCCACAATCAAATTTTTAGGAATAGTAAAGAGGTTTTGAGAAGTCCCAATCATGAGAAGAGTTATCATTATTATAGAAACTCTCTCTTGCTTTGCCAGCCCCTTAAGTGCCTCTATTTTATTAGATAAAAACCTTTTTAAATTTCTTACTTCTTTATTCCTATTCATGTAGTTTCCTAAATCTGAAAATGATACTCTAAATTTTCCATTTCTAAAAAACTTGATTGTGAACAAAAGATAAGTTGCTAAAACACCGCTTATTCCAATCGATACTGCCATCATCAACATTCTTTCCTTCATAAAGAATCAAACCTTTCGTATAAATCTGTCTAGCATTATAAAGACTAGCACAGATAAAAAAGATAAAGTAATAATAAGCCTTCCATAATATGTGTTTCTTATAAAAATCTCTGTCTCTGGATACAGCTTTGACATAAAAATATATGTTGGTATGGGCAGCATGGACATTAGAAAGGCTTGAAGCCTTTCAGTAGCTATATTTGTCTTATTTGTCCTTGTAAGTTCAATATGACCTTCTAGTTTTGCTAAAAGGTCAGTCATCAGTTCCACACAATTTCTATTTGTCTTTGACTGATGAATTAACTGTACAAACATTTTGCCATAGGCTGTACTAAATCTACTTGCTAATTTTGATAATGCAGTATCAACACGAATACCTTTAATTATTTCACAGTAACAATCAGAGAAGTACCTTCCAACGGGGTCTCCAGTCTTATTGGCTATTGTTGCTATTATCTTTTGCATAGGTCTCCCTTTAAAACTTCCACCGGTATAATACTTTATAGCTAAAACTAGCTGCTCTTCAGTCTTTTTTTTAGAATTATCTTCATAGAGGGAAATTAGGTATTCCGGTACTATGAAAAAAACTATAGCAAATAAAATAGACGCTGTAAGATTCTCAAAGAGCTTTATTCCCATAAAGAAAGCTATAAAAAAAGACGATACAGATATTAAAAGATATCTTTTCACCTTTATTTTAAGATTGTTCTTTTTTATTCTTTTTTCTGTGTTTTTGACCCATTTTGAAAGATTATCCCTTTGCTCTAGAACAAAATTATTTTGACTTATAACAGCTTTAAATCTATCTCTTTTAGATTTATATAACTTATATATTAAGATAGTCAATAAACCTAATGCAATTGATAGAGCTACAGCAATTAATAATAATGTTAAACTATGAATTGTATTTGGGTTGTTTTGTATAAACAGTCTTATATCTTTCATTAAACCCACCCCAACTTTTCAAGCTCTTGTTCCTTAACATTTTTCATGAGTTTAGATATAAATCCTTTTGATGGTTTACTCTGAAACGTCCAATTACCTTTCCCAAAGTATTCATCTTCTCTTTCTGGAATCCATTTTAATAGGTCGTTATAATAAATATGTCCCTCCTTATCTGCTCCTATTTCTGTTACCCCTATAACCTTCTTCTTTCCTGTTATAGAGTCACTACTCATTTGCACTATGATGTCATATGCCCTAGTAATCCTAAGCTTTGCCATTTCAATCGGAAGGGATAAACCTTCTTCAAGCATGAAAAGGGCACATCCCTCAACTGCCTCCTCTGGAGTATTAAAGTGAGCTGTTGCCATTGAACCATCAAAACCTCTAGTACACGCCCTTATTGCTTCTATCGCTTCACCAGCTCCTCTAAACTCTTCTATAATAATTACATCTGGACCCATTCTAAGAGCACGATACAATAAATCTTTCATATATATATCAAGATGAGGTTGTTCTTGTGCTTCAACTATATCTTTCTTTAGATATAGATTTTGCAGTGAACCTTCTAAATCCTTTCCAATTACAAATATTCTTAAATTGTTGTTTATCTGACCTACTAAGGTCCTAAGGAGAGTTGTTTTACCAGAACCAACATTTCCAGATATAAGTATTTTTGCTCTTCCTTTTACCAGGGTTCGTAGAAGGTTCCAAACCCCATTGTCAAAGGTTTCACTTTTTATATAGTTTTCTAACGTTGGATTAAAAGATTCATGCAGCCTAAGTGTAAATATCCATTTCGGTGATTCCGGTGGACACATAGCCGTAAGTCTTGCCCCATTCAGAAGTATTTCTTCTAAATCGGGTTTTGACTCGTCAATAATAGCCCCATAATTCTCCATAATCATTCTTTTTATTATAAGTTCAATATCTTCCTCACTATTAAATTTATCAGGTATTTCTTGAGGAATTCCCTTTTTAACTATTCTTATCATGTCTGGCCTATTTACTCTTATCTCGTCTATATCTTTATCATTTATATATTTTTCTAAAATATCAAGACCCCATACCTTTGCAAATATTTCTTCTGTAAGTTCTTTTAGGCTGTATCCCTTAACGCTTATACCCTCTTCTTCAAAGGTCTTTTCTATATAATATTTAGTTTTTTCAATAGCTTTTTTATCCCTAGACATTGCTAAATTTAAAATCTTCTGTTTATTATCCGATGTTACCTCATTACCTTCTATTATGGTATTTCTCATCATTTCTTCTTGTATAAAATTTATTGCTCCTTCAAAGTTCATTTCCTTATTGTTCTTTAGGGGCCTCTCCTTCCGATTCTTTTCCTCCGGTTCCCTCTTGAATAGCCTCTTTAGCATCTATACTTTCACCTTCTTTCTTTCCATCGCCAACACCGTCTTTATCTATTTCCACCTCGTCTGTTTTTAATGTTTTTTCAAAGTCTGTCTCCATATAGCTAACTTTTTTCTCAAAGGGTTTTTTCACTACTAGTACATATCCATTTGTCTCATTGACAGAACCAGGTACAATGTTTTCTATATATTTATCCTTTATACCTAGCTTCACAACCTCCACTTTAGAGCTTGAACCGCCAAGTGGAATTGCAGAACCTTCCCCGGGTTTTTTTCCATCTTTATTTTTAAGAGCAACTACTATTACGTCTTCTGCAACTTTTTCTGATTCGTTTCCTCCAATCCATTCTTCCTTGTTTTCAAGGCTAACTCTATATACATCAACGATATCCCCTGGTTTAGCATCTCCTGTTTGAGCATATTTAGAATTTACAGTTATAAAGGCTAAATCCTTTATATCCTCTTTATCTATGACATATTCTTTGGAAATCGGCTTTCCTTCCTTTAGTTCAAAGGCAGTCAACTTGCCAATCACATCGCTTTGCTTAGTAAAATATCCCTCTGTATTTGTAGTCTCTGGAACTTTCTTTACAGTAATTTTATTATCTGTCAAGACCTCATACATTCCTAAGTCGTGAGATATAATGATTATATCCTTCATTTTAACAGGCTGCTTATAATTTTTGTTCAGAAGCATAAAAGAAGCAGCTGCTACTGCAACACACACAATAAAAACTATTATATATGGTAAGTTTTTCTTTATTCCTTTAATCGTAATCATCCCCTCAAAATTTAAATAATATAGATTGTAACTACAACTGTTGTTGCTAGTGACAGACATGCTCCAAAAGGAATAGGCTTTGCAAGGTCACTTTTATTGTCTTGAATTTTGCTAAAGCCAAATAGTAAAAGATATTTAATTTCATTAAATATCTTTTTTAATAACTCTTTATTGCCTTTATTTTGCTTTCTATAGTCTGCAATTACCCAAATCAAAGCAATTAAACAAGATAAAAAGAGAATCTGTAGAAAGGAAAAGGCACCAAGCCAAACTCCTATTCCAGTCATAAGCTTTAAATCTCCCGCTCCAAAGCCCCCAAGTATCCAACAAAAAAAACCAATAGCAAAACTGATTATAAAGCCTACAAGCATAAATTTTATATTACCTAGATATATGTGATATCCAATCCCAGTGACTACCATGGGCAAAGTTATGTCATTAGGTATTTTATATGTTTTATAATCAATGAATCCACATATCAATACTGCTATTAATAAGAAGAATATTGGTATTATTTTAAAAACCTCCTTTATTTCATATGTCAATATATCAATTTTTTAGTTTTACTTTTTTCTCTTTAACATCAAATTTTAGATGAACTGTTTAATTCGTAAACATATTATCTGCTTTGAACCAAGTAGAAAGTGAAAAGTACAGCAACAGTTACAATTTTGAATACTGCTATTTTTGTACGAAAACCCAGATTAGAAAATAGAACAATAATTATAACAGGTACTAAAGCTATGAACAATGAAAGTAATATTTGAGTATCCATAAACATAAAAAATCCTCCTTATGCTTAATCAATACTATGAACTAGAGGTTTATAAAAATATGCAATTAAATAAGCTCCTAGCAATAGGGGAGCTCTAATGTTTTTCCTGAATTTGTGTCTGTATATTTCTATTTTAAGTATGTGGTTTATAGCTACTGGATCAGCCTCTTATAAAAAATATAGTATTGTGGCAATAGAAAGACATGGGCCAAAGCATACTAGCAATTCCTCTTTTTCAGTATCTATGCTTTCAAAAATACTCCTTATTCCAAATACTTCTATATGGTTGAGGCTTATAATCAAATGTAGTATTTTCTTCTTTAGATATCCCGTCCTAATAAGATTAAATACACCAACAATGCTTCCTATCATTAACCCATTAACAAATATATATACCAAAGCCTCGGGGCCAAGTAATGCACCAATACCCATAATCATTTTTGCATCTCCTCCACCAAAAAAACCTAAGCCTGTAAATATACATGATCCTATAAAAGCTATTATGAACCCAGTTAATGACTCTTTTATATTGCCTATTGTAAAAGAATACATTAATCCTATTAGTATATATGCCACGGTCAACTTATTTGGTATTCGCATTGTAAATATATCGTATACACCACAAATCAATCCAAGTCCTACAGCTAAAATCATTACTACAATAATATCACCACCTCAAAATAAACTTAAATTTATCCTGTGAAATTTCGTATTAATACTATCAAATATGAAATTAAAATTATGGGTGCAACTGGTATCGTAATCTTCATATGATCTACTTTTGTTACAATAGCAGACTTAATACATTCAAAAGTCCCCATTACACCTAACTTATATAAACAATTAAATAATAAAATAGATGCACTTAGTAAAATATATATGATTAAATATTCATATATCTGGTTTTTAGTTAAAAAGATAAATATTCCCATTAATAATTTCTTATCTCCACCACTAAACCCTAACCCGGGTATAATGGCTAATAAAAAAAATGTCATCAATATTGAAATAAAGCTTCTTTCTATTCCTAAAACTCCATTTACATATATATTTGTTATAAACCCTATTAGTATCAAGGGATAAGTTGTATAATTTCTAATTTTTCTATATCTAACATCTGTATAGGTTGCTATTAGAGTAAAGGGTACGGGTATCAATAAGGTCATAAATTTATCTCCTTTCCCATTTTTGACCGTATTCTCTAGCTGTTAATTCATGTTTAAAACTGTATCTACCTTCAAGAGGAATATTCACTGCCCCAATAATAGGGAGACCAAAACGATATTCTTTTTTAGCTATAGCTTCTCCATCATCGATAGTGATTTCTGCATCAATTCCCCCGATAGACAATTCGTTTTGCCCAACACTTATGGCTTTGGACATATCTCCTGCCGAGTATCTATAGATTCTAGCACTCTCTCTGGCTGCCATATTCAAGGCTAGTTTTTGATACGCTGCCGTTTGAAAAAACAATGCCATATTAAATATAAGAATAATAAAAACCATAGCTGCATTAAATTCAACTATAGCTGTCCCTTTATCATCCTTTAAAATACTTATTACTTTTATTAATCTTTTCATTTTTATCACAGATTTTAAGGTGACCCACTCCTTCAGATGCAGGTGGGATAGCCCTTAGCTCTGCTATCTCCTTTCTAAAATATACTTATGATAATCTATAGTTATTTGTCAATTGGTTCCACATGTAAAACGCCTCCAGACCTTAGGGTAAAAATTTTCATTGGGTACCGTAATGCCCAAGGTTTTTCTATTAAGACATATCTCTTTTCGCCTGATTCAAATGCTTCTACAGATGCAAATACTCCATTTGCACCTAATATTTTTTGTGCTTCAGCTATAGCCATAGATTTCATATCTCTATCTTCAATTGGATTTGCATACACCCTTGTACCACTCCATGCAGCTATTTGCATAATTGATTTTTCATTCCACCCTCTTATAGCGTCAAAATATGTTATATATATCATAAGGAGTATAGGAATTAAAATAGTCACTTGGACAATAATAAAAGAACCTCGATCACCTACTATTCTTTTTTTTATCTTCTCTAACATTCTTCCTGAAGTTTTTCCAGAATGATTTAATATCATGTTTTTCTCCTTTCCCTGTAGCACAATTTTGAATTGTTCTCCCTATTTGGTTGGCTCTACTAGCTCTTTTACTCCTGTATATTTAGCATAAACGTCTACTTCCTCAGGCATTCCAAATAATTTTCCAAAAGGAACATCAATGGTTATTGTAGCTTCAGCATCTACTTCTACCCATCTAGGATAGTATACTTCTCTTTCTTCATTACGTTGATTGGTCCAGTTTTGTACCTTTGATAATTTGCTAGGCCTAGCATCCTTAAACTCAACCATCCACCATGCTTTTCCATTAAATTCATTCCAGGAAGGGTTATTTAAAAGTTTAACTCCTTTCTTCCTATATTTTGATGTCTCTGCAGGCACACCAGGGTCATTCCATCCACTAGGCTCCCTTCCTCTTTTATCTGGCCTTTTAATGTACCTTTGTTTCTCTACTATAAATTTCCTATCATCATCATATGTGACATTATATGAAAAATTCTTAAGCCGTGCTTTATCACCTAAATTTAACTTAAGATTTTCATCTATATATTGTTCAGCTATATCTTTTGCTTTATTAATATCTAGATATATATAATTTTGTTTAAATTGCTCTGTATTTTTCCAAGCTTTAAGACTACAAACATCTTCTTCCCAATACTTCCAGTGACATGAAGGTGGTTCTCCGTCATCACAAACTCTTCTTCTACATCTCATTTCCCATAGATATTCAACACCAACAATAGTCTCGTCATAGTGTGTAGACCTATTTTTTTCTTCAGCAGCTGCGGCCAAAGATGAAATTATGCCTGAGTCAAAAGCTTGTCTGGCCACTATTCTACCATTTATCATCTGGGCTCTGACAAAATACATTACTCCTATATAAAAAATAATCATTGCTATAATGACCATAACCGGTGCTATAGCTCCTTTATCATTTCTTAACTTTTTTAGCCACTTTATAGATATCACTCCTTTTCCAAAGGTTTAATAACAAGGTTTTCAGTCATTTAAAGGTTTGTCGACTGATATAGTAGGCCTTAGTCCTTTCTGTTTAGATTCCTTTGGTTTCTCTTTCCTAATTTCTGCATCCTTTGGTTTAGTCTTATATCTTGTAAGCATATCCTGTATATGCTTAGGAGAAAATCCCCAATCGTCAGCTTTATTCATTACATCTTTTTTAGTTTCCATTATTTCAAGAGATTTTCCAGTAGCTACGTCATATATTTCAATCCTGGATCTAATTTCAATATCTTCCGGATTATTATTGAGAATGTTTTCAACATTATTTTTTAAGTTTTCAGGTGTTTTTTCAAGTATATCTTCAGCGTTTATTGAAATCATATGCCATACAGTTTGACCAGGATTAGGTTTTATTCCTTTCTCCATAACTTCAGTTTCTATATCAATAGGTAGTGTAAAACCTGCAATATCTATATATATTTTAGATGTTTTATACCTTGTCCCAGAGTTTGCATTGGTAAGAGAAGATGATATAGCATAATACACTTTCCTTAACGAACCATCTTCCCATTTATCTACGGAAATTTTTTCATCAATTTCGTCTCCATTGATTTCTCTACACTCAATAGCGTAAACCATCAATGTATTCATTATTAAAAAAGTAAATATCAATAAAATACAAGCAAATCTTTTCAATAAATTACTCCTCCTTCAAATTAGAATAATAGATAATTTTATGTAGGAATTTACCATCTGTTGAATATCTATATTGATATTCAACATCTCTTTCATACCAAACATTCTGATTGAGATTGTACCTGTTATCAGAACTAAGATATTGAAGTCTAAGTATACCTCGTAAACAATATGCTCCAAGTTCATTTATATATACTAATCTTGGGTCACATTTAAATTCAACTTTAGCTCTTTTATAAATTGTTGTCATTGAAGGATGAAACAGCTCCATTACACCTTTACAATGCTTGTTATATTTGTCATACATTTCTTCAAAATTTGTCCCAACCCCATTTAAAAAAGCATAGCTTTTCAGCCTTTCTATATCTTCATCATCAACCTCAATATATCCGTCATTAAAATCTAGATATTTTTCCTTGTTTTCATATATCTTTTTTGCCAATTCTAAATCGAACTCATCCTTAGTATCTTTTAGTTTGATATTTACACCTTCAATAACATTCTCTAGGATTGCATCACTATACTCTGATAATATTTCTCCTGTTCCTATTATTTTATATGGTTTTATTTTTATAGAATTTGG
>JAKSBP010000181.1 GCA_022361035.1 Clostridia bacterium | reverse complement strand
TTCTTTGGGATTCACAATTTTTATATATCTACTATTTGTAAAATTCTTAAAACTACCAATACCTCTAGGGTTTATGTTGTAAGGAGGTAATAGAATGATATTACAATATATAATGGAAGGATTTACAAATGTATTAGAGCCGATAAGCCTGCTTTTAATTTCCTTAGGGACTCTAATGGGGTTATTTGTTGGTTCGATGCCTGGATTATCAGCTACTATGGCTATTGCCATACTTTTACCACTAACCTTTAATATGGAGCCAGCCCATGGACTTAGTATGCTTGCATCACTGTACATGGGTGCTATGTATGGAGGGTCTATAGCTGCTATTCTCATTAGAACACCTGGTACTCCTGCTGCTGCAGCTACTATTATGGATGGTTATCCAATGGCGCAGCAAGGTAGAGCTGGAAAAGCATTAGGTGTATCACTAACTGCATCATTATTTGGTGGAATAATCAGTAGTATTGCACTTTTAACTATAGCTCCATTATTAGGGAAAATAGCAGTTCAATTTGGACCAGTTGAGTTATTTGCAGTAGCTACATTAGGGATAACGATCATAGGATCCCTATCAAGAGGTTCTACAATTTTAGGACTTTTAGCAGGTGCCATAGGTTTATTACTATCTTTAGTAGGGATGGATCCAGTAACAGGAAGCCCTAGATTTACATTTGGAAACATGTATCTTTTTTCTGGTATACCATTTACTGTAGCTCTGATAGGCTTATTTTCAATCCCTCAAGCTATGAGATTAATTGAAAAAGATGAAAGGGCTAAGGATGCCATTAGTAAGATAACAGATAAGATGCTGCCTACTTTTAAAGAATTTAAGTCCATAATAGTAACGATCCTTCGTTCAGGTATTATAGGAATTATGACTGGACTTATTCCTGGAACTGGTGGGGATACAGCCTGTTGGTTTGCATATAATGAAGCTAAACGATTTGCTAGAGACAAAGAAAAGTTTGGAAAAGGTTGTATAGAAGGTGTAGCTGCTGCAGAGGCAGCAAATAATGCCGTTGTCGGTGGTGCTCTTATACCTACACTTACTTTAGGAATTCCAGGAAGTTCTTCAACTGCAGTCCTGATGGGAGGTCTTATGGTTCATGGCATCATGCCGGGTCCAACCTTAATGACTGAATATGCGGATGTTACCTATACATTGATATGGGCAGTTATGTTTAGTAATCTTGCTATGTTTTTAATAGGCCTTTTATTTACAAAGGTAGCTATAAATGTTACAAAGGTTAGCAACAAAGTGTTAGCTCCAATTATTGTAATTCTCTGTGTAATTGGATCCTTTGCAATAAATAATAGCATGTTTGATGTATTTATGATGTTTGGATTTGGTATACTTGGATATTTCATGGATAAAATTAAAATGCCAACTGCTCCAATGGTAGTAGGGCTTATTTTAGGGCATATGCTTGATACTAGTCTTAACCAGTCTCTTTTAATGAGTGGTGGTAGTTGGACTATTTTCTTTAGAAACAAGATTTCAATTGTATTATTAGCCATTGCAGCTTTTTCAATATTACAGTCAACTCCTATATTGGGATATGTTTTTAAAAGCTTAAAAAATAAAAAAACTAGTACGTAAGAAAGAATAGATATTAAAAAATTTATTTTAACTATTTGCTTTTGATATGAATGAGCTTATTAAAAGAAAGATAAGGTATCTAAAAGCATTTTGAAGTTCAAGAAAATTTTAGTCTGTTGTTAATGAGGAAAATAGGAGGATGTTAAAATGAATACACAAAGAAGTTCAAACATATTAGAAGGTCTAGCTGGAGCATATCCTCGCAGTATATACAGGTCCATAGGTTATACAGAAAAGGATTTTAAAAAGCCATTGATAGGGATTGTAAACTCGTGGACAGAAGCAAATCCTGGACATTTTAACCTTAAGCAATTAAGTGAATATGTTAAATATGGTGTTTGGGCAAATGGAGGTATGCCAGTAGAATTTAATACCATAGCCCCCTGTGATGGAATTGCACAAGGGAAGGGCATGCACAATATTTTGCCAAGTAGAGATATAATTTGTGCTTCAATAGAGCTGATGGTTGAAGCAAATCAGTTTGATGGATTAGTAATGCTTTGTTCCTGTGATAAGATAGTGCCAGGAATGCTGATGGCTGCTGCATCACTTGACCTACCAACAATATTTGTAACTGGAGGACCAATGGAGCCCTATAATCATAAAGGAGAGGACTTAGTATTGAGTGATGTGAAAGAAGCAATGGGTCGATTTAAGGCCGGAGAAATAGATGAGAAAGAGTTTAAGAAAATAGAAACAAATACTTGTCAAACATGTGGTGCATGTGGAATGATGGGTACTGCAAATACCTTGAGTACTGTAACTGAGGCTATGGGGTTATCATTACCTAGTGGCGGAACTTTGAGTGCTGTAGCATCCGCTAGATTAAGGCTTGCAAAGAATTCTGGTGAAAGAATTGTTGATATGGTTAGTGAGGAATTAACTGCTTCAAAAATTATTAATTCTAGAAATATTGAAAATGCAATAAAGTATATTCTAGCAATTGGAGGGTCGTCAAACGCAGTTCTACATATTCCTGCCATTGCTAGGCAAAGGGGTATTAATATTACAATGGATATATTTGACAAAATGAGCAAAAAAACTCCACTTTTAGCTAAATTTAAACCAGCATCAAAATATACTCTTAAGGATTTTCACTTAGCTGGAGGAGTACAAATGCTGTTAAAATCTCTTTCACCATTACTGAATCTCGATGTTATGACTGTTACGGGTAAAACCTTAGGAGAAGAATTGAAGAATATAGAATTTAAAGAAAGTGAGGTTATTAGAAACTTAGATAATCCACTTGCATTAGAAGGTGGTCTTGCAGTACTTAAGGGTAACTTAGCGCCTATGGGAGCTGTAGTTAAACAGAGTGGTGTATCTAAAAAAATGATGGTTCACAGAGGACCTGCAAGAGTTGCCAACAGTGAAGAGGAAGTAAGGGATATGTTGTTACAGGATAAGGTTAAAAAAGGAGACGTTTTAATTATAAGATACGAGGGACCAAAGGGAGGGCCTGGTATGAGAGAACTATCTATTCCCGCAGCAATACTAGTTGGCATGGGACTGGGAGATTCAGTTGCAATGATAACCGATGCCAGATATTCAGGTGCTACCAGAGGACCATGTATTGGACATGTAACCCCTGAAGCGGCTGATGGTGGTCCACTTGCTATAGTTGAAGATGAAGATATGATTTCAATCGATATACCTAATAGAAGCTTAAAGATCGAAATTGATGATAATGAAATGAAAAGAAGATTAGAAAATTATGAATATAAACCTAAAAAAGATGTAAAAGGCTTCTTAAAAACATATCAAAAAATAGTTAGAGCGACTAATGAAGGTGCAACTATTACTTAGGGAGTGATTGTAATGTATAAGAAAATAGTCGTATTAAATGATAAGGATAATGTAGGTGTTTTATTGGAAAGTGCAAAAGCTGGTGATTATTGCATTTATAAAGATAATAGGATTAATCTATTTGAAGATATTGAATTTGGTCACAAGATTGCACTTAACGATATTTTAGTGGATGAGAGTGTTTACAAATATGGGGAAGAAATTGGGTTTACTTTAGAAGATGTCAAGAAAGGTCAATGGATACATAATCATAATATGGGATGTAGGAGAGGAAAGTAAAGGGGGAGATATCAATGAAATTTAAGGGATATGAAAGACCTGACGGACAAGTTGGGGTAAGAAATTATATAGGAATAATACCATCTGTATTCTGTGCCAATCGTGTAGCTCAATTGATAGCGGAACAAGTTGATAATGCAGTTTATCTAAGGCATCCAGTAGGATGCAGTCAGGTTGGGGCAGATTTGGAAATAACAGCAAGAACATTGATATCGATGGGTAATCATCCAAATTTAGCAGCAGTATTAGTAGTAGGCTTAGGTTGTGAAAGATTTACTCCTGACGAGTTTGTTAAGGGAGTTAAAAAGTCCAAAAAGCCTGTTGAAAAAGTAGTCATTCAAGAAGAAGGTGATAGCCTGAAGGCAATTGAAAAGGGTGTAAAAATTGCGATGAAATGGGCAGAGGAGTTTTCAACTCAGGAAAGAGAGTTATTTGATATAAGTGAATTGACTGTAGCAACAAAATGCGGAGGAACAGATGCAAACTCAGGTATTGCAGCAAATCCAGCAGTTGGAGCTATGTCAAATAAAATAGTAGATTTAGGAGGTAAGATATTATTTTCGGAAGTAACAGAGTTGTTAGGTGCTGAACATATATTAGCTAATCGTGCAGTTAATGAAGAAGTAGCACATCAGATATGTTCAACTATAGAAAATATGGAGAAAAAACTTCGCATTGCCGGTAGAGCAGAACAATATAAGCATAGAGGGGCATTAATTTCAACTGGTAATTTTGATGGGGGCGTAAGCTCAGTAGTTGAAAAAGCATTAGGTGGAATTTATAAATCGGGTTCAAGGACAATTCAAGGCGTACTGGGTTATGCAGAAAGGGCAGAAGGCTGTAGAGGTGTATTTATGATGGATTCTCCTGGGCATGACGGAGAGGTTGTAACAGGTATGGTAGGAGGGGGAGCACAGATAGTCGTTTTTACAACTGGAAGAGGAACGCCAACTGGTTTTCCTTTTGTGCCTGTAGTAAAAGTTACTGGTAATAGCTTTACCTATGAGAAGATGAAAGAAAATATAGATGTAAATGCTGGAGCAATTATTAGTGAAGAAGCAACTATTGAAGAAAAAGGTAAGGCAATATTTGACTTCGTTTTAGAAGTGGCTTCTGGGAAGAAAACAAAGTCAGAAATACTTAAGCATGATGAATTATTTTGTATTACGAGATTATAAAAAATAAAAATTGAACCACCTATAAAATATATTAAATACCAATTTAAGGGGGCAAATATGGACATAATGACAAGTCTTTTGGGGGAATTACCCATACCTAAGTTTATAAAAGTTAGACAGGTGTTCCCAAGATATAAATTAGAAAACATTGAAGAAGAGATAAAAAATCAGTTAAGGAATAAACAACTATTGAATTCAATAGAAAAGGGTCAGAAGATTGCGATAACAGCAGGCAGTCGAGGAATAGCAAATATTGCATTAATTATAAAAGAAGTAGTTAAGAATATTAAAGAAGTAGGTGGAGAACCATTTGTAATACCTGCTATGGGTAGTCATGGTGGGGCTAGTGCAAAAGGACAGATAAATATTTTAAAGGAAATGGGAATTACTGAAGAATACATAGATGCACCAATAAAAGCAACTATGGAAGTTGTAAAAATTGGAGATACAAATGACGGATTGCCTGTTTATATTGATAAATATGCAGATGAGGCAGATGGGATAGTAGTAATAAATCGTATTAAGCCCCACGTTGGATTTCGTGGGAAATATGAAAGTGGCTTAATGAAAATGATTACCATAGGATTAGGAAAACAAATGGGTGCCAGTATAAGTCATGACCTTGGTTTTAGAAAGATGGCAGAAAATGTTTATGCGATTGCCTGTAAAGTCATTGAAAAAAAGAATATTATATTTGCCCTAGGAATATTAGAAAATTCCTATGATGAGACTTGTAAAATTGTGATCATGGGAAAGGGTGAAATAAGTACTCAGGAACCCCCTCTTTTAGACGAAGCAAAAAATAATTTAGCTACAATCTGTTTAGCGAAATTTGATATTCTTATAGTAGATGAGATAGGTAAGGATATAACTGGAACAGGCATGGATACAAATGTTATTGGTAGATATCATACTCCCTATGCCAGCGGAGGTCCTGAAATTACCAAAATAGTTGTTTTAGACCTAACAGAAAAATCCCATGGAAATGGAAATGGAATAGGATTAGCAGATTTTACAACTAGAAGATTTTTTAACAAAATGAAATTAGATCAAACCTATCCTAATTCAATAACTTCTACTGTACAGGAAACTATAAAAATTCCTATGATTATGAATAGTGATAAATTGGCTATACAAGCTGCAATAAAAACATGTAATATACTTAATAAAACTAAAGTAAAACTTGTTAGAATAAAAAACACATTAGAACTTAAGTATATTTATATTTCAGAAAGTCTTTTAGAAGAAGTAAAAAGGATGGAAAATGCCGAAATAATAGGACAAGCTGAAGAATTTAAGTTTGATGAAGCAGGAAATTTATTTTAAATTAGAAAGAAAGGTCGGAAGGTCGGGGTCAGGCTTTACTAATTTACTAAATATGATATAATAAAACAACATAAGCATTATAGAAGAGTGATAGAGAATATTAACGTACTCAATCAGCCACAGAGAATCCTTTAGGCTCATGCAATAAATCTGTTTTTAAATAGATAATAAGAAGGTAAAACAGATTTATAAAAGAGTCTTTGATGAAGAGTTAAAAGGAAGACTCTTTTGAAACACATATACGGAAATTATAAATATCTATATTTAAAAGGTCTATAATTCCCTATGTGTTATAAAAATCGCTCAAAAGGAAACCTCAGAGTCTGCTTTCGTTTATTAAGTTTGTAACTCACACATCTTTAGATATGCTCTTGTAAAGATTAACTTACTTAATCACAAATCTATATAATAAAAAATTTTTTACTAAATATCTATATAAATTTTGATGAGGTGATATAATGAAGAAGCTCCTATTAACTGGTGGAAATGGCTTCTTTTGTTCTAGATTTACAAAAAAATATAAAACCTCCTATGAAATTTTTTCTACAGATTTACCGGAGGTGGATATTACCGATGAAAAAAAGATAATGGACGTTTTTACAGAATTTAACCCTGACTATGTCATTCACGGAGCAGCAATTGCAAATACTGACTTTTGCAATAATAATCCTCAGATAGCTTACAGCGTAAATGTAACGGGAACATTGAATGTTGCAAGGGCATGTAAAAGAGTAGGAGCAAAAATGATATTTATAAGTACTGAACAAGTCTTTAATGGTAACCTTGAAGATGGACCATATACAGAAGAAAATGTTCCTAATCCCGATACAGTTTATGGCCAAAACAAGTTAGAAGCTGAAAGACTACTAGGTGAAATGTTGGATGAGCTTTGGATTTTAAGATTTACTTGGCTCTTCGGTCTTCCTGAAAGAAATTGCCCTATGGTCCCTAATATACTTTGGAACACCATATCAATAGTCTTAGAAGGTAAAAGGACAAAGGTTACTTCCAATGAATACCGAGGATTAACTTATGTCAATGAGCTCATAGATCAGTTTTCAAAAATATTCAATATTCCCTATGGGGTCTATCATATAGGAAGTAAAAACAACCTTAGTAGATATGATATATCCTGCTTAATATTAAAGGAGCTTGGTCTAGAAAATAGAATAGGTGATTTACTGGAGAATGATGTGGAAAAATACAAAAACCATCAAAGAGACATTCGCCTTTGTACAGATAAAATTGCTAAATATGGAATAAACTTTTCCTATACAAGGGATGCAATAAGAAGGTGTATAAAAGAATTTAGGTTCAAAGTATAAATCTTAGGAGGGATATTTATGCTATATTTATTAGATACTGGAAATTTGGAATCGATTAAAAGGGCCTACAACCTATACCCTATCCACGGCGTTACTACCAACCCTACGATTATTTCAAAGGAAGGGAGAAATTTCTTAGATATTTTAAGGGATATCAGGGAGATAGTAGGAATGGAATCAATGTTACATGTACAGGTACTTAGCATGGATGGTAAGGAAATGGTTAAGGAAGGGGAATATTTAAATAAGGCCATAGGAGGAAATCTATATATTAAAGTCCCCGTTATTCCTGAAGGAATCAGGGCTATAAAAATCCTTAAGGATAAGGGAATAAAAACAACTGCTACGGCAATTTTTACAGCTCAACAGGCCCTCATGGCGGCAATGGCGGGAGCAGAGTTTGTGGCCCCCTATGTGAATAGAATAGATAATGTCAGCGGAGATGGAGTTAGGGTTGTAGGTGAAATACTTCAATTGTTTAAACACTATAATTTAGATGCCAAGGTTTTAGCCGCTTCTTTTAAAAACCTTCAGCAGGTACATTCCGTTTCCCTTACTGGAGCTCAATCCATTACTGCAAGTCCAGAAATATTGGATAAAATCCTTGAACATCCCCTTACAGATTGGAGTGTTAATAAGTTTATTAGCGACTGGGAATCTGTATATGGAAGGGAAAAGCTAACCCTTGATGTGAAATAGCCCTAGCCTTAGATTCCAATATAATAGATTTTTAGGCAAAATTAATAGAACAGGGGAATTATACAATAATCTATCCCTGTTCTATTATCCTATATAGATATACGCTTGTAACGATTAACTTACTCAAGAAGCCACTGAGAATCCTTTTGGCTCATGCTATAAACCTGTTTTGAATATAATAAACAGAGGTTAAACAGGTTTATAAAAGAGTCTCTAATGAAGATTTAAAAGGAAGACTCTTTTGAAACACATATACGGAAATTATAAATATATCTATATTTTAAAAAAGTCTATAATTTCCTACGTGTTATAAAAATCGCTCAAAAGGAAACCTCAGAGTCTACTTTCGTTTATGAAATTTTTGAGTCACACATCTATCATAGTTTAGAAAAATAAATAATACATATGGAATTAATCTTAAATGGGAA
>JAKSBP010000192.1 GCA_022361035.1 Clostridia bacterium | reverse complement strand
GTGCTATTAACGAAACAACAATTCAAGCAACGCTAGTAACAGATGAAAATGTTACTGAAGAAAACTTAACAGAAAAAACACTAACAGTAGCTACAGGAGAAACTACTTTTACTGCTACATACGAAGCCGGAAGTCTTGTTGATAGCAAGGCTAATTTTATATTAACGGGAAGTGACGTTTTAGTTGATGCTACTACATATACAGTGAGCGGAAACGATTTTGAATTCACTAATGACACCTTCGTAGCTATGATAGCTGATGAATACATAGCTGACTTTGAATTTAGTACTACTGGTTTACCTAACCTGGCTGACGCTAAGGTATACTTTACTGTAAAAAATCAATATGGCGAAGAAATCTCTGATTTTGATGCATTGGATAATAACCTAGAAGTTACGGGCACAATGGGTACTTTCCCATTAACTGTATTGGTTGCTAACGATGGAACTGGAGTTATAACTATTTCTGATACCCTTGTAACGGATAAAAATGTTTCCTTAACATTAGTAAACAAGGACGCAGAATCAAATATAATTGCTACTAAGACTTTTACTGCTACTGTTCAACAAGTAACTTTAACTCCAACAGCTATTTCTTCTATTGAAATTGCTAATGCTACTCAAACAGCTGGTACAGCTAATATTACTTTAACAGCTAAAGTAGTTGACCAATTTGGAAATGACATTGCATTAAATGCTGATAGTACTAGCAGAGCAATAAGATGGACTATAGATGATACTTCTATACTTGAGTTTCATGGAGAAGATAATACTGTAACTGTAAAGGATGGAGCAACTGATTCTAAGACTATATCAATTGATACTATAGCATCTGGAACAGCAACTGTAAAAGCTTATTTACCTGATGGTACTGAGGTTACTACTCCACTTGTAGTTACAGTTACTAACGGTGACTTAAACAGCATAGTTACTACAAATGCTAATTTAACAGTTGCAAACAAAGCAACTGTAACAGATTCAAACATTACTATAAACGGTACTACTGGAACTAGAATCAACTTCCAAAACGCTTTAGGAAATGACATAGCTTTAAATGCTGATACTGTTTCCTTTACTGTAGTAGATTCTGCTAGTAAAGATGCTTCTTCAGAAGTTTCAATAGTGAAAGTTCCAGATGAAAATGGAAACCTATCAGGGTTAAAGGTTACTACTAACAGAGCTGACCAAGATACAGCTACAGTAGCTAATAACCCAAATGAAGTATACACTGTAACAATTGCTGTAGGGGAGACTACTTCTACATTTAATGTAACTTCTCAAATAGACACAGCTGTAACAAGTATTGATGCAATTTCAATAGGTGCAGAAGAGCTTACTGCTGGTGGAAATGTTGTAAAGCCAATTGCATTTAGAAACCAATACAATGAAATGGTTGAAGTAACAGATAATTCAACTGATGACGTATTAACCTTCTCATCACCAGCTGGTATAACTTTAGCTGCTGCTAAGGATGATGCTGGAGCTTTAGCAGGCGATGGTGAAGCTATAACTCATATTAAATTTGCCGCTGGTGGATCTGTAGCAGCTGATACTTATAACACTGTTGTTGCAAAAGAAGGAGCTATCAGACAGGTTTCTGTACCGGTTGTTGCTGCGGCGGAGCTTACTACTGTAGAAATAGCAAACTCTGTAACAGTAATCAACAACGATACAGCTGCCCTTGAAGACAATGACCTACACGTAGTTGATACTGAAGCTTATGTATTACTACCTGTAACCTTCAAAGATCAATACGGAAATGCAATTGATGTTGCCGCAAACAGCTCTGATTTAGCTGTTGAAGGTAATACTGCAAACTACGTATATAAATTCTTTAAAGCTGGAGACGATGACTCACAAAGAACTTCTATAACTGATACTACAGCCATTGCTTACGTTGGTTTTGCTGCTAAGTCATTAACAGATGGTAATTTACCAGCTGTACATGAAATCAAGCTTACAAACGGTTTAGCTGGAGACGATAAAGTTACTTTCGCTACTATCAGCGTGACTGCAAATAAATCTAGAGCATTAGAAGCTTTATCAGTTGACCCTACTTCAGGAAATGCAGTAGTTGGAGCTGCTAAATTATTCACTTTATCAGGTGTTGACCAATATGGAGTAGCAGTAGACTTAGACGAAAGTAATGTTCAACTTGAAACATTAGCTAACATAACTATAGGAAACAGAGCTGCAAATGCAGAGGATGCTAATAAAGCTAACTTTACATTAACAGCTGATGTTGAAGGAAGCTATACAGCTAAAGTATTCTACTCAGCTGATACAACTTTAGACGCTGGCGAAAAGTCTATAAATATTCCATTTACAGCTGGAGAACTTGGTGCTGCAATAGAGTACATTGAAATACAACCAACTGTAACAGTTAATCCAGATAATTCTGGAGGAGGAAATGTTTACGAAACTAATCTTGATACTTACAAGGCTGAGATTACAGAAAATGCTTCAAGTGACTATACATTTACTGTAAAAGCATATGATGCTGCTAGCAACGAAGTAGCTATTAACACATCAGATATCTTTTTAACAGTATTAGACAATAGCTTAGAAGAAGCAAGTGCTGGATTAAATACATCTGTTACTGATACTACGCTTACAGTTATAAGTACAGACGGTGTAAACGATGATGAAGTATCCGGTACTTTAACAGTTAGAGCAATAGTAAATGGTAAAATCGACGACATGCTGTTAACATTTGACAGCTCTGCTTCAGCAGCTCAAGATGGAACTCATTACTTAGGTTCTACTTCTAATGCTACAGAGGCATTAACTGAAATTACATTAGATGTTAACGATGCAAACGGTCAAGAATCTGTTTATATCGTAGCTAAAGATCAATTTGGCAAGATATTTGATGTAGATGAAACTGCTATCTTAGGTGTATCTCAAGACAGTTCTGCTTATTCAACTGTTACGCAAGCTAATCCTATTACAGTAACTGCAAAGGCTGTTGGTTCTACTACATTAAGAGTATTGGTAGATGCAAATGACACTATAGTAATCCCAGTAAGCGTTGATCAAGACGCTGTAGATGCATTACCTCAGAGTGTTGCTTTTGCAACAACTGTTCCAACTGCTCATGGGGTTGCACCTATTCAGCAAGTTGAAACAGCTACAACAGTTGCTTTAGACTTAATCGATGGAGATGGTGACTATAATGTTACTGTAACAGCAGCAGACGGTGGAAACTTAGCATCTGGAAAAACTATAAGTGTTGCTGTTTTAATAGGTGATGATGCAGACGCTGTAGCTGATAAGGTAAGAACTGATTTAAACTCTGATGTAGACGTTACGAACTGGTTTGCAGTATCAGGTACTGGCTCAGATATTGTCTTAACAGCTAATACAGCAGCTGCGGACGATGCTACTGCTAATCTGTCTTTAGCTGATGTAGGTTCAACTGCAACTACAAGTAATGGTGGTGGTAGTAGTGCTTTAACTCCAGTTCCTACCTCAGATAACACTATAGCCGGTGTTGCAGAAGTCAAAGAGGTAGCAACTACTACCGTAACTACAGGAGCTAACCAGACTGGTACAATCAGCGTAAATGTTGCTGATGGCTCAATCAACGTTAACGTGACTGTGAACGTTACTGCAGGTATGACTGCTGCGGAAGTAGCAGATGCTGTTAGAGTTGCATTAGCAGCTGACGGAACTGTAAATGCCGCTTACAACGTAACTGGAACAGATGCTGACATCGTTCTTACTCAAACTGGTACAGGTGCTGACGTAGACTTATTAGTTACTCTAAACTAATATAGATTTTTAAATAAATTTAGTTTAATAGATTTAAAAGACAGTAGGTTATCCTACTGTCTTATGCTTTTGACAAACCCGAATTTCTTCGTTGTTGCTTCAAGCGAGAACCCTTACGTATTTCTTTATACGCTGCGGCCTCTCGCTTTCAGCACGCCTCGAACTTCAAATTTGTCAAAAGCCTATCATCTTGTAGACTTTGTCTACAATCTGAGGCAGTAGGTTACCTACTGTCTTTCTATTACTATTAAACTTATTAGATTGTAATAATCTCAAATAGTATTTTCAATTCGCAAGTGTCTTTGAAGCTTACATTAAAAATTGAAAATCTGTTTTTACATAATCTTAGATTTAATCCCTATTACTCTGACTTCATACTATCAACTAGCTCAATTATTTTTTCTTTAATAGGGTCCTCATCGGGTGCTTTAGAAATGAAAAGATTTAAGTTTTCTATGGCGTTCTCCTTGTCATTTACCTTCATATAGCTTAATCCAACAAGTCTATATGCATCATAATGGTAGCCCTTAGCTACTAGACTTTGAAACTCCTTTATTGCCTCTTCATATTTTTCCTGAACATATAAAATCTGACCCTTATTAAATATTAAATCAGTATTCTCTGGAAATCTATTTAAGCCTTCCTCTATTGCAGTTAATGCCCTTTCAAAATCCTTTTTTAATATTAGTATACTTACCATATTTTTGTAGGCTTCCTCTAAATTTGGGTCCTTTTCTACAGCTTTTTCATATTTGATAAGTGCTTCTTCATAATTTTTTTCCTTAAATAGTATATATCCCTGTGCCATTTCATATATACCTTCATCATACTCCTTTACCATTTCCTTTATCTTTTCTTCTGCCTCTTTTTTCTTACCACTATTGTACAGCTTAACAATATCGTTGTAATTATTGATATGTATATTTTCATATGTATTAGAAGCAGCCTCATTATGCTTTTTCGCTGATTCCGAATTATCAAGCTTAACCTTTTCCTGTGATTCATTTCTAGTACATCCTGTAATGCTGAGGAGGAATATGACAATTGCCAATAATAAAACCATATTTTTATTATAACTCAACTTTGCTACATCCTTTCGTTTTGATATAAAGTAGCAGCTTATAGATAAACCCCATACCCTTAGGTATGAGGTTTACTATACTTATTTTATATATCTTGTTATTTTGTAGATATTAATTTTAGTTAGTTTCAACATAGATAGTTTGACCATTTATAGTTACGTGTACTCTATCTCCTGCAGCGTAATTTACTTGATGTCCGTGCATATTTACTGTAAGAGTAGGTGCAACTACTGATAGATTAGCCGCATCAATTACTTGGCCATTTACTCTTACTTGTTTTATATCACCAGCAACTGGAATATCAGTAAAAGTAATTTCAATATCATCTAACGCATCATCACCTAGCTTCTCTGGATCTCCATTGCTAGCATCTACAGCAACATTAGATACCTTTTCGCTCCAATTTGTCACAAGTACACCTGGAGTATAATCAGAACTATACACATCTGCAGCAACTGTTGTGAAGTCAAGTTCATTTGTTCCACTAACTAACATTTCGCCATCAGCACTTTCTAGGTTGCTCGCCATGTTAAGTACAAAGTTAGCATCATAACTTAAAGTATCCTTCGGTAATAGGATTGTTATACCATCCCACTCATCAGTTATTCCTGCTATACCTTTTCTTATTGAGGAACCAAGATCAGCTAATGTATCACCATTAATAAGATAGTTTGTAGTATCACTAACAGCCTTAGCTCCAGCATTTAACATTTTTTCTGTAAACTTAACTCTGATTACATCGTAAGCACCGGATTGGTCATCTATAAAGTCATAATCACTTGCATATCTATATTCAGCATACATAACTTCCGGCTCAACTTCCGTTGGAACTACTACACCATCTTCTGGTACTTCAAATGTGAATTCATCAGTAGCCATTGCGTTACCATAATCATCAGTTATACCTATTATATTTACAATCCAAGTTCCTGCTGCATTCGCTGTAGCTGCCTTTAATGCTGCAAAACCTGTATTTGTACCATCATCTGGTTGAATAGTAAGCGTAAAGTCATCATCAGATACACTTGCTACCACACCTTGAACTACAACTCCATCTTTCTCAAAGGTAATTTCTCCTGCTGGAACATCGTTATTATCAACAAACTGCTCTGGATTAGGTGTAGTCTTTGGAGAAGTCACACCTACAACCTGTACTGGCTCTGACATTACAACTGTAGCAGTTCCTAAGTAGTTATCATCAGCATCCTTATCTTGTGTAAATAATACTATGTCAGGACTCATTCTATCCCTAGGATTAGCTACATATTCTTTTACTTCTTCTGTCTTATTTCCTAACATATTTTTAAATGCATCTGCATCGATTACAAATTGAAGTGGGTTTGCATTTACCCAGTATGCATCAATTCCACTAAACACTGTGTAATCACTACCAGCAGCAGCAAATGAACCTGTACCATCTTCTTGAGTCCAATCTTCTTCTAGCTCTAATAAAATTTTATTAAAAGATGCTCCACCAGCTACACCAGCTGTAACGTTGGCATCTCCATCGTATGCTTGGAATGTAATACCTTGAGTTCCATTAGTTGGGTTCTGATCAATATCATATCGAGTATCTAAAATACCATCATTACCACCATCTATACCATCGCCATCGTCATAGTATATAGATATTGCTTCTTCTAGACTAGCTGCCCCACTAAGCTGAACATTTGTATTAAACTCAACCACAAACTGCTCTGGAGATTGTCTTGTTATGGAAATCGCAGGTTTTGTATCATCTATAACTGGAGCAAATGAAATTAACTGAGTTGAGATACAGTTATTTGAGTCAGTTTTACCTGCCCAGTCCCCAACATTGCTTATCTCAATATTGTTGTCAGTAGATATTAACATATCATTTGCGCCAAGATTAATTGTTACTTTCTTTCTATCACTAGAAAGCTCAAAAGCATCCCATGGTGTATCATTTAATGGTTCTCCATCTATCAGGTAGTTAGCAGGATTATTAGCATCAAACGATTGAACTAATGCATCAGTACTCCAAGCCACTGACTCTGAGAAAGTAACAATTAGTTCTCTTTGGTTTACTGCATCTACATCTAATACAAACTGCTTAGTTGTATCAGTGATTACAAAATCCCTATTACCCTTTGTTATAACATTATTTACATCTTGGAATTCAACAAAATGCTTTGCATTATCTGTTAAGTAGTATGTCTCATCCTCGTCAGAATTAAGTATAACTTCTAATACTTTATCTGAAACTTGCTTAACTTCCTTAACTACAGGTGGTGCTAATGGAGCTGTTCCTAATTGCCCTTGTATTCCATCTGTAACTATAATAGCTGCAGCAATATCGTCAAGCTGACTATCTGTCAAGCCAGGTTTTCCCTGTCCAAGAGTTACAAAGAATCTATCAGCTTGGTTAGACTCTACATTTACTACAGGTACCGCTTGATTTGGTCCTGAAACTTCATCTGGTGCTAAAAACTCAACCATGCTAGTTCCTGTAAGTCCTTCTAATGCATAATCACCTACTATAGTAGCTGAAATACTTGCATACACAGTTTCATCTAGAGATGCTTCTGAAGTAAGCTGAATAGCAGCTTCACCATTTTGAAGTGTTTTTTCAGCCTGTGCTATACCACCTCTTGTAGTCATAAATCTTATAACACCTGTTGTATCTACAGGGTTATCCTCTAAGTCATATACCTTAGCTGTTACTTGAACGTTAGTCGCTCCCGTTGCTGGTATATCAGGAACTTCATTTTCATTTGTATCTTCAGCATCAAAAGTAAATTTGATTTGATAATATTGATTTACTGTTCCAAATGTAACTGATTCAGTGTAATCAGGAGCAACAACACCCTCTGCATTCTTAACACCAGTTACAGTAACATCATAGGAACTCTCAAATTGTGCTCCGTCAACAGTAACAATAACAGACTTTTTGTCATCAGCTAATACTGGATTGCTGAAAACAAGTCCTGCTGCACTTATGTTATCAGTAGTAAAGTCTGCTGCTTCATTAGTAAAGTCTACCTTTATTTTTGTAATATTAATAGCACATATTTTACCAAAAAATATACCAAAAATTAGCATGTATAAAACTAAGCAATATAGAAGAAACTGGGGGATGTGCCTTATAATAACTTTGAAAATAAAATATTATTATAATAAAATAAATTCTAACACTTAT
>JAKSBP010000341.1 GCA_022361035.1 Clostridia bacterium | reverse complement strand
TCTGTTTTACCTTCTATTATCTATTTATAAACAGATTTATTGCATGAGCTTAAAGGATTCTCTGTGGCTGCTGAAGTAAGTTAACTTTCTCTATCTCTCATCTATATGGCTTAATTTAAAATAAGAACTATCAAAATTTTTATTGAAATTTCGATAGTTCTTATTCTATTTATAAATTGGTGGATTTAATTTTCTGCTTTAAGGGTTGACCTGAGATTTGCATAAACCCTATTTATAGACATCCCCATTTTATTTATATATCAGTATAATATAAAGATATCCGGCTCTTCATAGTTTTCCCTTTGAGTATCCTCTCCATATCTACGATAATCTACCAATACCTTACATTTCAATATATTTTCAACGAAATCCGATGATACCATGAGTTCACCATTTAATATAAATATTTCTTCTGACTCTATATATTTTCCTCCTTTTTTTGCTTTACCATCAAGAAGAGAAATAGTGATATCATCCTCATATTTTTTAATCTTAATCACTTTTTCCTTCTCATCAAATATTATATCGCCTATCATGGACTTTAATAGACCTTTAAGTGGGAAATAGATAACCTCTTCCCTTTGAATTACTTTCTCATCTGCCTCTATAGTCCTTCCATCTGTAGTAAATAAATTTGAATTTACTCTGGCTTCTATAACTTCTCGATTTGTAAACAAGTCCCTTACTTTTATATCATCATTAGTATGCATCACAACAGCACTTAAGGGAGATATAGTCATATAGCCACCCTTTTCTTCCACTATTGTATCTATTCCTGCCCTATTTCCATCAACAACTACCTTCCAATTCCCCTTTGGTATATTAACTTCCATCGGCCTATTGTTGGCGTTATAGGCTACAAATATATTCTTCCATGTATCATTATTTGCATGTTCTTTAATAACATAGCCAACTACATTTTTAGGCGTAGGGATAAAGGTAATATGTTCCTTAACCATTTCGGTGGTAGGCATTCTAAATGCAGGATGGGCTTTACGTAATTTGATTAATCCCTGATAGTATCTAAATACATCCATATATTCTGCTTTTCTCGACCAATCTAGGGCATTTATACTGTCGGGGCTAATATAGCTATTGTGGTCCCCATCCTTCGTCCTTAGGAAATCTACTCCAGCATGTAAAAATGCAATTCCTTGGCAAGTAAATACAATAGAATTGGCCAGTTTATGCATTTCGATAATCTCTTCTTGCGAAGCATCTGGGTTTCCTAAACTCAATTTATCCCACAGTGTATGATTATCATGGCAGGATACATAATTTATAGATTGCGGGGGCTCAGAATTATAATCTCTAATGATATGGTTATATGGAATACTCCCCACAACCCCTGTCATAACTTCTAGCTCCCGATTTTGTCTTCCATCTACGAATCCATGGTCCTTCTCATCGTTATAGGCTCCCTTTAAATTATCACGAATATTGTCATTGAAAAATGCAATACCAGGCATATCCTTTGCTAAGGGTTGAATTGCCCTTTTAGACCTTTCTAAATTACCTAAGTCCCATCCTTCACCATATAAAAGGATATCTGGCTTAATTTCACTTAAGGCGGCCTTTACCTGATTCATCGTTTCCTTATCGTGTATTCCCATCAGGTCAAATCTAAATCCATCTATATGGTATTCATTAACCCAGTACTTTACAGAGTCAATGATATACTTTCTCATCATTGCCCTTTCAGAGGCCGTTTCATTACCACAAAATGAACCATCATAAAAGGTTCCATCCTCCTTCATCCTGTAATAATAACCGGGTACAATTTTATGGAATTTCGAGTTAACGTTTTCATAGGTATGATTATATACCACATCCATAACGACATAGATTCCATTTTCATGTAGGGCCTTTACCATTTCCTTAAATTCCTTAATACGAACATTAGGATTATAGGGATCAGTGGAATAGGAGCCCTCGGGTACATTGTAATTTTCCGGGTCATATCCCCAGTTATACTGATTTTGGTGAAGGTTTTTTTCATCGATTGATGCAAAATCATAGGAAGGTAAGATGTGTAGATGGGTAACGCCTAATTCTTTAAGATGGTCTATACCAGTAGTAACACCTTCCTCTACCCTTGTGCCCTTTTCTTTAAATGCTATATATTTTCCCTTATTTTCAACTCCAGAATCTTCGTCAATCGTCAAATCCCTAATATGCAATTCGTAGATAACTGCATCCTGTGGAGCACTAAAGGGAGGCATACCATCCTGCTCCCAACCTTTAGGATTAGTTTCACTCAAATCCACAACAGCAGATCGGTCACCATTTACACCAACAGCTATGGCATAGGGGTCTCCTGCCTCAGATTCAACACCATCGTTGGTTACTTTATAGGTATAGAAAAGACCTTTTTGATCTCCTTCTAAGGTTTTAACCCATGTTCCCTTTACATCCCTTTTCATTTCATAGGCAGTACCAGGGTCACTTGAGTCAACATCTCCATCCTTATATGTCATCAAAACCACCTTTTCCGCTAGGGGTGCCCATAGTCTAAAGCTAGTTTTGTCCTTTGAATATACTGTACCAAGGTCACTTCCATCGTAAAAGTAGGCATCGTTGAATTCTTCCTTCACAAATATCCTTCCATCAATTCTCATGGCTATTTTTCCGTCATATCCCTCTTTCATTACAAAATAACTTTCTTCCACATCTAATTTTTCCTCTGTTATAATGTCTACAACCTTTGTATAGGAGGTATCTATAATTTTAATCTTACTTCCTTCCATCCAATAGGATTCCCCATCTATAATATTTATGAATTTAAATTCATCTCCAAATTCTACGTCTCTGCCCATATCCTTTATTAGCTCATAATATTCCTTCTCGTCATTCCATTCCATCTTCCATCCTTTGGCCCCCTGTTCATTCCACTGATTTAGGGAACCAGAAATAAATACATGGCTTCCTCCTCTTGGGTCTAAGTTAGGAATCTCCCTTTGCTCTGGCTTCAATATGAAGTGTATGCGATTTTCTATTATTTCATAGCCCACTTCTTCCCCTGGATTTAAATTAGGGTTTATAACGTCTTTTATTGATAATACCTTTTCTTCTAGTTGGAGGATAATGCCCTCTTTTTTGTCATTCTTCATCTTAAACTTCACGTTACTTCTTAACCGGATTCTATTAAAGTCCCACATGGAAGCACTCTTAAGCCTAGGGATTTTGCTTTGATTCGCTTCTTCTTCTGTAAAATACAGCTTATTATCATCCTGTACAACCCATACCTCTACTTTACCATCCCTGATATCTAAGTGGCTTTCTGTCTCTCCTTCCTTTGCTTCCCATTCCCCTTTCCGTATTATAAAGCCTACCTTATCAACATCCCCTGGGTTCTTCAGTGTATATCTAGATACTTTACCAAACCCATCCTCTTCTCCAAAGGAGTATTCTTTTCCATTTCCCCCTTCAATCCAGCTCCAAACATTCCATCCATCATAATCTTGGTCAAAGCGATAATAGTGAATTACAACTTCTACCTCATGTTCCTCAGCATTAGCCCTTTGTGGAATTACCATAAGTATGCTTAACGCTATCAGTAGTGCCACGGACCACCCTAAAATTTTAAATTTTCCCATACTTCACGTTCCCCCTTGTATTTTATTTTTATAAAATCCCTTTCCTATTGAGGAAAATAGATTGAATAAACAGAAATACTATGCAAACGTTTGCTCAAAGGAGTCAAATATTCCCTTTTTAAAAGTAAAGGGAGGTATTAATTAAGAATTTCTTAAGTAAAATATATGTATTTCAGACAGATATAATTACCTACTTTAAGCTTTTGATTATCTTTAACCATATCTGTAATGTAAAAGAAATTAATTTATTAAATATATTAACATTTTAACATAATTCTACTTTTTTTGCCAGTATTTATATGTTTCTATATCCCTATTTGTAATATAAAAGCTTAAATTAACCCATTAAGTTATTAAAGTATATATTATGAATATACAAATACTTAAAGAATTTCGATAGTTTTCTTTGATTCACTTTAATAAACCTGTTTTATCCTTTAATATCTTAATAAAAAACAGGTTTATTACGCAAACGAAAAGGAAATATTAAAATTCCTGACTCTAGAAAATTAAGCATACAAAACTTAAAGCACATATAAAAATAATGTATAGATATCACTAGATTACATGATAATAGTTAAGCTGTTACAGCTCCATATCCCAGCGTTCTTCAATTAAGTGTTTTCCCCAAATATGATGTTCAATTGTCTCACTTAATTTAAAGCCATAGGATTCATAAAGATGACGAGCAGCCTTTAAATCACTGATAGTCAAGAGAAAAACCTTTTTATAATTCTCTTTCTTGCAAAATTCCATAGCTGTTTTCATTAGTCTCTTTCCCAAGCCCTTACCACGTGTATGGGGCTCGGTAAGGAACCAGCGAAGTTGTGCTGTGGAATTATCTACATTGACAATGGCTATGGACCCTACTACTTCTCCATTTAATTCTGCAACCCATATATTACCTTTATCCTTGTTATGGGATTTAGCAAAATCATATAGGGGTTTAGAAACGTAATCCTTAAAGGTATTGTCAAATTCATATTCTCTTTTATATAATTCCACATGTCTTTCAATAATATGGTCAATATCCTTAGACTTAAAGGTTCTAATATTAATAGTATAAGTATCGGACTTTAAGGTTTCTTCTATATATTTCATTGCATCAACTAAATTTTTTTGTTCCTCTTCCCTTAAATGGTCTATTAGCTTGTGAATTTGAATATTGGATCTTTCCACCAGATTAGAGAAGGTTTCCTTACCCTTTGCTGTTAAATAAAGTAGATATGTGCGGCCATCAATGGAAGACTTTTCTCTGCTAAGGAGTTCATCGGATTCAAATCTCTTTAAGATTCTACTCATGTGCCCAGGGTCAATATTTAACTTCTCAATTAAAATATTTGCTGTACACTCATAGGTATTACTAATCTCAAAAAGAATACGGGCCTCCGTAAGGGTAAAGGAGCTATCAAGTATATGCTTATCAATTAATCCCAATATACTTGTGTAGAAACGATTAAAGCTTCTTATCTGAGAAATTATCGATTCGTTTTTTCTCCCATAAATAACATTCCTCCTTTTTGTCAGAATTTTATGTTAATCATATAAAATTTATTTGACTGAGTCAACTATTTTTTCTTCTATTCTAATGAAAACCGATAAGCCTCTTCTCTTTACCCTTCACGGATAAACCCCATAGAGCATAACCTAAAACACACTAAAGCTCTTTTTCTCCCATATATTAAAGTAAAAAGGAGATTATCATGCTATGCTTACAAAAAAATTTAGAAAAAAGTCCTTTAGGATTATGACCTGGAATATTTACTTCGGTGCAGATCTCACTCAACTGATTAATACTACACCAGAACAAGTGCCCCAGGTTGTAACAGAAATATTTAATCAATTGCAGCAGACAAACTTCCCGGCAAGGGCTAAGGCTATTGCAAAACAAATTTGTCGAAGAAAGCCGGACCTCATCGGCCTTCAAGAGGTGGCATTATGGACGGTTCAATCGCCTAAAGGCAATAGTGTAATCAATTTTTTAGATATTCTCTTGAAAAATTTAAAGGAACTAGGCCTAAGCTATAATGTAGTGGCCATAAATAGAAACTTTAGAGATAGACTACCAAGCAGTACAGGAGATATAATTGGAATATTGGATAGAGATGTTATACTTGCAAGATGTAAGTCACCCTTTAAATTTTCTAATATACAAGAAAATAACTTTAAGACTAATTTAGTTGTTCCCATTGGCAATCAGCCCTTTACTGTTTTAAGGGGTTGGTCCTCTGTTGACATTTCCCTGTATGGTAAAAGCTTTAGATTAGTTAATACACACTTAGAAGGAGAATCACAGGAGGTTCGCCTAGCTCAAGGAAAGGAATTATTAAAGGGTCCAGGAGCAACGGAGCTTCCCCTTATTTTTATTGGTGACTTTAACTCAAATGCCGATGGGATGGAGTCTCCAACCTATGATATGCTGATTGATGCCGGTTTTATGGATGGATGGGATATATCTGGTAAAGGTCCTGGATTCACAGCCTTTCAAGCTAGGGATTTATTGAATCCCATCTCTACTTTAAGTAAAAGAATCGACCTCATCCTTCTTCGAAATAGCTTCAATGTAAGAAAAATCAATACAATTGGGGATAGACAAAGAGATAGAACTCCCCAGGGCCTCTGGCCGTCAGACCATGCCGGAGTTGCTGCAACTCTTAAATTTGGGCATAATTTTTATTGTCTAGGGTCCAGTACTGGAGCTGGAACAGAATAGCTAAATGGTAGGAATTTAAAGGAAAAAGATATATTTAAGTTTTTCATTTGAAAATACAATCAACGCTAAAACATAAGTTGAAAACTTAAATCCTTAAAATACCCTTAATAATAGAAAACCCCTAATATTAAGAT
>JAKSBP010000402.1 GCA_022361035.1 Clostridia bacterium | reverse complement strand
GTTACAAAACTCCAAAATATTTTTCTTATAAGCAGTAAATTGATCATGAATAAAATCAAATTGGTTAATATGATAGTTATTCACATAATATTTAATTTCATCAATGATTCTATCTGTACTCTTCATTCTTGCTTTCCGTTTCCAGAAGGTTTTGGTACAACAAAAGGTACAGTTATAGGGACATCCTCTCCCTGTCTCGATCGGAATTATAGCAGGAAGACTATCCTTATTCAGTTCAAGCATCGGCAGTTCATCTAAGTTTTCAAGTAATGGACTAGGTTCATTACAAACTATCTGATCTCCTTTTTTATAACAAATACCTTTGATATTCTCTATTTCTTCTCTATTATTAAAGTAATCAATAATACTGATTACATTTTGTTCACCTTCTCCGATAGCTACCATATCTATAAAATCAAAGGCCTTTAGAGTTTCTAAACTACATAAACTGACGTGGGGTCCGGCAAAAATTATCTTGATCTTTTTGTCTATTTTTTTTATGTTTCTAGCCGTAATTAAAGATATAAAATATGATCTTCCTACGGTGTAAAATGATACTATTTGGGGATTTTTATTTAATATATAGCTGACAATAGTTTCATAATCCTTCTCTAGTAGTATATTATCAGGTACTTTTTTTTCTGCCAGTAAATTAGGAAAGCTAATCACCTCTGAAGTATAATTGGTATTTTGATTAACGATCGTTGATAATAAATTAATACCGATTGGGAAATTTATAATGCTTGATTGTTGAAATGAATTAACAAATAGGATATCCATTTCCTCACCCTTTCTTTGTTTAAGATATATTTATCCCCTGCCCAATAATAACGTATGCACATGCAAAATAGAATGTGCCAAAAATGAAACACTACAAATATACACTGTACTTAATTTAGAAAAACTGCTGACAAAGCATTATCAGCAGTTTAAGTATATTTTGGTCTTTTTGATTTTCCTTATCATAGGAAAAAGATTAACCTGAGCCATTTTCTTTGGCTTTTTTATATCCGGTGTAGACCGTACTTGGGGATAACTCATCTCTTCTGGCGCTATATAGTTCACTTATATCAATGTCAACTTTAATTATAGGTTTTATTACAATACAATTTACTCCTTCGTTAACATGGCAGTTTTCTTCCAGTTCATTTTTTCCATTATCATCATGTTTCAAGTTTTTGTCTGACATTTTTTCATCTATTTCTACAACTGTCACTGAAGTTATTAATCCCCTTATATCAACATTAAATTCAACAACTGGCTCTATTATAATTTTGTTAATGCACCCATGAAAATTTGCTTCACCTTCTTCCTCGCCCTTAATTTTATAGTTATACCGATATACTAAGTTTTTTTCTGCCATATAGTCCTCCTTCAAAATCGAGCTTAGCTTAAAAGAGCATCTTCCATTCTTAGGCATTTCCACTATTTATATATGCACTTAATAAGAAAAGGTTACAATCAACAAATAAAACCATGTTATTATTTTTTCATCTTGCTCAGTATAGAAAGAATTATACGACTATTTGTAAGTCGTTTTGGGACTATGGCAAAAGCGAGAACGTGATCTACTATAAATGAAATATCAATTGATTTTAATAGCAAGATAGGAGTATAATAGATTAGACTATTACTACTAGTATTTGATGTCATACAGATTAATCCAGCCGCAAGCATCCGGCTAACTGATACCTTATTCTTTGTATTCCTATATTTGCTGATAATATATATATTCTATGCCATAGGCTATCTAATTGCATTGTATATAAAATCTGCAAGGACTGCCAGCTTGGTATCATCAGGGTTTTTTATGGCACTATTATTTACATCAGGAGTTGTACTCCCCATAGAATCACTTCCAGTGTATGTGCAGACAGTTGCTAAATTATTCCCTATGGCTCACAGCATAGAAGTAATGCAATTACTCTGGATAGGTCAACTGAGCATCGAAAACGCAGGAAACAACCTGCTGTATTTAGCTGCCGCATGTATAGTACTGTTCATTATGCTTAGGAGTGTGAGAATTAAATGGGATGCTTAAATAAAAAGTACAGTGGAAGCTGGACATAGTTATGGCTCCTTCCTCTGAGCTGTCTATTCGCCATCCCTCATGCAGGAGAGTAGACTTATTTTGTCATACCTATTTTAGCTAACTATTTTAATGAATAGTGAATCCAGACACAAGGGTCTGTATATATCCCTTCATTCTTTTCAATATCTATTTCCACTGGATTTAATGAATCTTCGAAAATATATTTTCCACTTCCACAAATCACTGTGTTTGTCCACTTTTCCCACTCATTAATTTTTCCGCGAATTATCATTGATATTTCAGCAGTTTTTACTACTTTGCCTCCTAATTTTTTATGAACCCTTAACCAAGGATCAAAGGGTTTGCCATCTTTGTTTTCCCACCTTACATAATCATCAATTGATATTAGTGGGTATTTCGCCTTTAGTGTTGGTCTAACCGGAATAATTACATCCTCAATTTTGTTTTTAGAAGCAAATATCTTCATGGCATTTACCACTTCATAACTCAGACCTTTACCCTTATAATCCTCTGATACTACAGCTGCTAATGCTAAAAGTAGATTCGGTCGGATACCATCTTTGTTGTTCTTAACTGCCATCTCCATAAGAATTTTTAAATTATCAGGTATAAAACGAATATCCTCATCCCAGTAAATTGGAATAGTATGTCCATATGCCATTAATTCTTCTTCATTATTAATTAATAAAATTTGATAATTTTCAAAAGTAGTAAATAAATGTGACCACTCTTTACAATCCCAATTAAGCATAAATTCCGGCCATGCCTTTTCATTGATACTATCTAATTCTTTTTTATACTCTTTCTTCTCGGCAAGTGAAATAACTTTTATGTCCTCTCCTCCCCCCAGTTTAAATAATTAAAATACTTTTTCCCAAGGATAATCTTTATCATATGCTTGAAATCCTACTGACTTATAATGAGTACCTACAGGTTCAAACATACCGATATTATTTTGTTTATCAAACCAGATTGTGCATGATGACACCAAAGAATCATCTTTATATTCTACAACAATATCCAAATCCGGACGATACATTGGGGCATTTATCATCTGTAAAAAGGAATTTGAAACTTCACATTTATAATATTTGGATGAAATGCTTTGTCAATTACCCACCACTTAAATACTAACAAATTTTGAAGTGGGGGCTTGTAACTCACCTACACGTAGTCAGAACGATTTAAAAATCTCCTACCTCAAACGGTGGCTACATTAGGGAAGTTGACATTCCCCAAGCCTAAGAGTATACTCTTAAGCTTCTTTGGAGTTAGATTCTATATATTCAATGCCTTTTCTCCAAAGATTCATTGCACCTATTCTATCATCATTAGAAGCATAGGAGCAGTTTTTACATTTAAATATATGGTTCTTTTTATCTCTATTACTTTTTTCTATATGCCCACACTTAGGACACATTTGAGAGGTATATTTAGGGTTAACTACTATAACCATAGACTTATTTATATTAGCCTTGTATTCGAGTAGTTGTCTAAATTGGTAAAAAGACCAGCTAACAGAGGTATATCTGTTATTGATATGCACTTTTTCAGTAGCATTTCTAACGTTGGTTAAGTCCTCTAATACGAACAAAGTATTTTCTCCGTATTTATCAACGAGTGCCTTAGTGATGCAATGGTTAATATCATTCATCCAACGGTTTTCTCTTGAACCTATAGACTTAACTTTACGTTTAGCTGATTTAGTTCCTAATTCTTGTAATTGCTTTCTTAATAATTTATAGTGACCTCTTTTAGCTTTAATTATTTTCCCATTGTAAAAAGTGGTTTTACCTAAACTATCATAAGTGGTTGCTATAAAGTTGATCCCTAAATCTACACCAACAATTTTATTAATTTTAAACAATGTAGTTTGAATATATTCTTTAGTCATAGGTATATGTAGAAAATATTTATTATACTTAAATATAAGTTTAGCAGTTCCAAACTTGTAAGTACCGTCAAAATATTTTTCCATTCCTTTAGTTTGATAAGGTATTTTCAATCTGCCTTGTAGGCTATTTATAGAGAAAACTTCACTATTTAACGAATAATCTCTGTTAAAGACTAAGTCATATTCAAGATTTTTAAATTTTATTAAGGTAAATTTATGTCCATTAGAATTATTGGTTTTATATTTGGCAATTACAGTTTTCATACAACTTTGAGCCATTTGAGATCTTAAACAATATGTTTTCCTTAGATAATAGTAAGTGTCTTTATTAATTTGGCTTTGCTTAAAGCAATTATTATCAAAAACATACTTAGATATATAATTTAATGCTTTTCTAACTTGAAACATTGTGTTATTTAAATTTTCTATTTGCTCAGTTGTAGGATATATTTGTATTTTAGAGGTAATAGTTATTTCTATAACACTCAACTCCTTTCACTAACAATAGTATAAAATAATATTTTAGTGAAGGTCAATAATGTATAAAGTGAGGTGTAGGATGGCAAGAGAAAGGGTTGCCTATCGGCAAGTGGCAATTCCTTCCACACTTACAGAAGTGGAGGTATCCTTGCCACAAAATAAGATGAATTTTTTTTTCAACAACTTCCCAAATGATTTCTAAATCAACGCCAAAGTAATCATGGATCAATATATCTCTTAGTCCAGCAATTTTTCTCCATTCAATGTTGGAATGATTTTTTCTAATTTCCATGGGAATATTTTTGACTGCCTCACCTATTATTTCTAGGTTTCTGTTGACTCCATCTTGAATTAACTCGTTTTTAATAAACTCATCATATGTAATACCTTCTGTGTATTTTTCGATCTTTTTTATACACTTTAGAATATCATTCACATATACCCTATAATTACGCATACCTGACACTTCTTAAGATTTCACTTTTTAATTCTTCTTTTATATTTTGATCCGTTACTAAATCAACTTTTTTTCTTAGTGTATCTTCTAAATAAAATTTCAGGTCCATATAGTTGTCAAATGTTTTTCTTCCTTTTTTAAACTCAACTAAAATGTCAATATCACTATTTTGATTTTCTTTGTTTTTACTATAGGAACCAAATAAACCTATTTTACTTATTCCAAAATTTTCTAACTCATTTTTATTGTTTTTTAAGAATGTAATAATTTCTTCACCATTCATAAACGTCAACCTCCTTGATTAAAATCCAAAAGAAAGGGGTTACTCTTCTTCACTAATTATTTTCTTTAGTGTTTTTGTTAATTTTGGTATGTCATTTTGTGTTGTTTTCCAAACAATATCTAAATCTATATCAAAATAGCCGTGTATTAGTCTATTTCTCATGCTGACCATCACATGCCATGGTACATCAGAATATTTTTTTTGTAACTCTACCGATAGGCCATTAGCTGCTTCACCTATTATTTCTAATAGATGTACTATTGCCAAGTTTAGTTTTCTATCACTGTCCAGGTCTTTTCTAGTTTTGTTTTTGGAAAACTGGATTATTTCTTCTGCCGCATCTAGCATATGGTGCAGTCTTAATAGATCATGTTTCACTATAGAGCACCTCTGCTTCCTTGAGCACATCATTTCTTATATATTTACTTAGGTCTTTAGGTGTTCTTAAGTCAATTTTACGGTTATTGAGTAGCGCAGATAATTCCTTTTCCATATTAAATAGATCAAAGAATCCAGGTACATTGTTCTGGTCAAATTCAACTAATATATCAATATCACTTTCCGGGGTTAGTTCATTTCTTAAAGCTGATCCAAATAAAGATAATTTTGTGATATGATGTCTGAGACAATATTCTTTTATTTTTTTCATTGACACCTTTTTGTTATCGATTAATCTCATGTTATGCCTCCGTAAAGCTTCTGTCCTTATTTTTTACTTGCCAACTTAATTGCCTTTGCTTCTAATTTTTTGCTAATCCATACTCTGTTTATTCGCATATTATTAATGACATTTTTTATATCTATTCTTTCACCATTTCTAATAGCAGAAATTATAATTCCAATTAAATTATTTAATCTGGCTATTCTTCTCCCTGCTATTTCATCAATACATACTGTTTCTATTCCTTCATTTATTGCTGTTTGTATTACTGAAGCTTCACCTTTGTCAAGGGAGTTACTTAAAAAAGGATCGAGCTGAATTGGGTTTATACGCTTATCAAGCATACTATCCATTGAATATATTTTTGCGTCAACATGTTCTTCTCCCTTAGCTAATATTTCTTGTGTCACTTCATAGGGCACAATAACACTATTATATAGTTTGCCCAATATATTAAGATCCCCTAATCCTGCTATTATAGCGATTAAGGGACCTGTATTTATTACAATTGTTTTAGGCATTTTCAACATCAGAGGATAGTTCCTCAACCTCCATGTTTATCATTGACACGCCATATTTGTGAAGCTCTAAAAGAAAGCTAACTCTGTCTAGTCCTGCAATCTCTGCTGCAAAACCAGAAGATATTCTTTGTAATTCAAATAATTTAACAGCCATCGCCATTCTTGCTTCTTGTTCAAATTTATCGGTACTTTCCTGTAATATGTCGGGAAGAGTTGCCGGATATTTAATTTCCATTTTTTTCATCATAAATAATCCCTCCTTATACATCTATATTATAAGATATTTATAATTAAATGTACACTTTATTCTTTTTTTAAAAATTCTTCCTTTAATTATTTGAACATTTTAGGTAGAAAGGATATTCACTTTCTACATTGAATTAATATAATAAGCAGGAAGTATAATATATTTGGAGGTGTTATTATGTCTGTGAACCTCTCCCACTAAATCGAAGATTTTGAAGGAGCTTCATTTAGAAGAAGTCTGGTAATTAAGTTTCCACCTGAAGGTCAGGCAACCCTTATTCTTCTTGGCGTGTCCACTACGCCTTTATCCCTAGCCCGTATTATGGGTTCAGGAATACATTTATCTTTTAGATATTTTCTAAGTATATTTAGACTACCATTCTGATCAGCATTGACATAGCCGATCTTTGCCTTGAAATACCCTCTCTTAACCCTCCTTGCTTTCTTATAACACTTCTTAGATATTTCTTCAAGGTCAAAGGCGCTTACCCCGCTGGTATATTCTTCAGTAACCTTTACTACCTTGACCCCTTCTAACTCAGCTTTGTATTCGATCATTTCAGCTAAGCGCTGTACTGGGATCTGGACAAATGATTTGTTAAAATCCATTCCCTGTTTAATATCCTTCATGTCACCAATTACAATAGTCCCTACTCTATATTGGTTAGCCAGCTCAACTATTTTTCTGCTGGCTTTATGGAGGTAGTCCTTGATATAGTTACTTCTATATCTCCTTAATCTAGTTATCTTTTTTGTATCGTTAAAGCGCTCACTACCAAGCTGTTTCATCCTAACGCTAGCTAAGCGAGCTATTTCTTTGTTAAGGTAGCTGTTAACCGATTTGATCGTCTTGCCGTTGATTATGTAACTTGCCAGACTGTCTTTAAAGGTGATAGTAGCAAGGTTATTTAATCCCAGATCAATTGACATTACATTATTGCCCGGTGCAGCTTCCTTCACTTCCTTTTTATAGATTATGATTAAATACCATTCTTTGATGACATTATCCCACTTAATTCTGACCTGCTGGAGTGCTTGAAAATCAATGAGGCTTTGAAGTTTCTTCGAGACTTCAAAATTTAAGAATTTGACCTCATGTTTTTGCTGCATCTCCTTGGACAGAGACAGTTTAAGGAGACCTTCTTTCATCCTGACTGCAAAGTTAGTAAAGATGACTTCATTCTTTTTTGTCTCGGCATTTTTAAACCTGGGCAGACCGGGTTTGCCTTTATACTTGCCGGGATTTTTTTCATAGTCTTTAATGCTCTTAAAAAATGACAACCAG
>JAKSBP010000376.1 GCA_022361035.1 Clostridia bacterium | reverse complement strand
GCGTGAAGGTAATAACAGCTATAAGATCATAGCTTTCAAAAACAAAATATGTTAATGGTAAAATAAATGCATCAAAAAAGGGAAAGAAAAACCCTCAGTAATATATTAAAAAATCTCCTAAAGTCAAGAATTAAATAAAAAAGGTTTTTGATATTAGGGAGGAAAGAAAGGTGCTGAGGGAAGCAATGTATACAACAATAAAAACTCTTTTTGATAAAGGATATAACAAGACACAAATAGATCAGATGCTGGAAATTGATAGAGGAACAGTTAGAAAAGTATTAAAAAGAATAGAAAATGGTGAAGAAATAAGGAGAGAAAGTGTAGGATTTATTTTAGAACCGTATAAAGAAATAGTGCATATAAAATCAGAGCAAGAATTAGATGCAAAGAGAATATTTCAAGATATATTGGAATAATATGGGCATAAAGGCTCCTATGATCAAGTAGATTTTGACTATTTAGGTAAAATACCAGATTCTATGGATTTGCTTAAGAAGACATGTGTATTTTGTATGGTTCTTTTTGTTACTCTAGGCTTATGTACAGTGAAATAGTTTTTAATCAAGAAGTAAAGACATTCATAAAGTGCTATGAAAATACTTTTAGATATTTTGGAGTAGTACCTAAAACTGTAAAGATAGATAATCTTAAGACAGCTATACTTGAAGCTAACTTCTATGAGCCAGTATGTCAAAGGGAATATGAGGAGCTTAGTAAGTATTATGGGTTTATATCAATACCTTGTAGGGTAAGAACACCTACTGACAAGGCTAAAATAGAATCAGGAGTTAAATATGTAAAGAATAATTTCTTTAAAGTCAAATTACTCATATTAATCCTCATTCTCTCTTTTGCTCATAAAGAATTATACCATAGAACCACTGAAAATTATATGCTTTAGGTGGTTTTATGGTATATTATTTAAAAGTAATTTTTCTCTCTAACATGATTAAATTTTGATACAGTTCTTACCTCGTATTCTCTAAGTAGCCACCTTTTTAATATCTGCAAGCTGTTTTTTCAACTTTCTAATTTCTTCATCCTCTTCTCTAAGCTTTCCTTTACCAGGAAAGGCATCATCTCCATGCTTGCTATACTGCTTAATCCACCTTCTTATGGATGTTTCACTTACATTTATATCCTTAGCCACATCTTTAACTTTTTTACCTTGTTCTGTTATTAATCTAATTATTTCTTTTTTATATTCTAATGAATAAGTTTTTCTTTTCCCCATAGCTGAACACTTTCTTTCATATATTAATTATACATACTCTTCTATGTGTCCAGCAAACTGGGTATAGATCAGCCACTATAATTTGGTGAGACGGTTTACACCGTCTAGGGGTTTATCTCTCTTAAGCAACTATTTGATAATTAATTGTATAAATTTTCTCTAATTATTTTCTTTTAATACTATGGACACAAAAGGTTTTAGAATAATGAAAATAAGATAACCTATAAAACCTCCAGTTGTATTGGTAATCAAATCAGTCACATCAAAAGTTCTACTTGCAAATCCACCCCACCATACACTCAATAGCTGAGAACATTCTATAGCTAAACTAAAGATAAATGTTATGATAACTGTTTTTATAATACCTTTTGTTTTAGTGATCGGATATAGAAATCCAAAAGGCACCATCATAACCACATTTAAAATAATTTCCTTTACTGATCCAGCACGGTTTAATCTTAAGTCTTTAAATGGAATAAAATTAGCTGACCTCATGAACAAATTATTACTACCGCCTAACGGAAAAGTAAATGGCATAAGAGTAACATATAATACGATGCTAATATATACATACATAAGTGTATTAATTATCAATACTGTTTTAGTTTTCTTACTCCACTTTTTATAAAAGACTAAAAAGTAGATTAATCCTAGTAAAGTAAAATTAATTAAATAATACATTTGGTTTTTCCTTTCTATATTTGAATTGTTAATTTTTGAAAAATTTAGTCTAACCTACTATCTAATTTTTTAGTGTATAAAAATTTTTATTCTCAAAAGTGTTTACTTTTATTTCATTCTAAACAAAACTTATTATACCATAAGATATATAAAATGCAAGCTAAGGTTATAGAAACAATAAAATAATAAATATATGTATGATAAAGCTTGCTATACTATATAAAAGAACTTTATAGTAAAGAAAAATAAACCGTATCATAAATATCCACAAATCATTTGAAATAAAGTCAAAATATTCATGATATAATAGATTCATATTAGTAATGAGATATAAAACCTTTATGAAAGAAGATTTTATTGTGATAAAAAAGGGTTTTGAAACATGGATTGTCACCCCTTTTCAAGCCACTTTTTTATCGAACATTAATATTCTATATTCCACAGGGATAAGGTAATTTAATGATACGTGAATCCTAGAGAATATAAATTATTTAATGGTAATGGTTCTATGTCAAGAAAAAGGACAAGTTAAATTTAGTAAATTTGTAATCTGATTTATATAGCATATTTACTTTCAAACTCATAGGGCGACTCCATATTGCAGTGACTATGAATTCTTTTGGTGTTATAAAAAGCATCTATGTACTCAAAGACTAGCTTATGAGCATGGATAAGGTTTTTAATTACATATCTATTAAGCTATTCTCTTTTTATTAATGAATGGAATGACTCTATTACAGCATTATCCCAAGGATTACCTTTCCTAGAATAGCTATGAATGAATTTATCAGCTGGAGTTACTTCTAAGTATGCCTTTGAAACATACTGAGCTCCTCTGTCACTATGAATAATAACAGGGTTATCTAAGACCGTATTTCTCTTTGAATTTTCTATAGCTTTTATAACACCAGCGGTAGATAAACTATCTGATAGATGCCAGCCTACTATAGCCCTTGAATACAAGTCCATTACTGATGTTAAGTATACAAATCCAGTAAGTGTGTGGATATAAGTGATATCTGTTACCCATATTGTATTAGGGGCTTTGGGATTGAAATTTCTATCTAATATATTTTAAAGTTTAGAATCAAAATCTGGGTCTATAGTAGTTCTCTTATAAGGACTTACCCAAATTGCTTTAATACCTAGCTCTCTCATATAGTTACCCACAGTCTTTTCTGATACTATGTGAGCTCTAGATTTTAATATAGCAGTAATCTTAGGTGCTCCATAAATTTGATGTGATTCATTATATATCTCGGTAATTTCTGTAAGAAGTGACTGCTTTCTTAATTCTTGATTTGAGATAGTTCTCTTTTTAAAGCTATAGTAACCTGATGACGAAACGCCTAGTTTTTT
>JAKSBP010000210.1 GCA_022361035.1 Clostridia bacterium | reverse complement strand
TATACAATTTTGCCAATCCTTTCTTCAACTATTTAAAAATAAACTTAAGAGATTAGAATTTAATGTTGCTTAGTCATACAATAATTATACTTTAATGATAATGCTTAATATAATTAAATATGTGTTACAAAAACTTTGCAGTTCAATGTCTATTACTTGCTTATACCTTGAATGGGATATTGTAGAAAATACAAAAATTATTCACAGTAAATTTTAAAAAATTTTAGCTTCTAAGTTACCTAAAAAATACTTCAAACCTGTAGCAGTTAAAGGGTGTTCCAATTTCTTTATGGTATATTGACAAATTATAGCTAAGAATATATACTTTAAGTTGCCTTAGGGCTTAAGACAGCTTGTTAATCTGTTTTTAAAAAATTAGGCAGTTAAGTTTTTAAGACCATTTTTATTACATATAATTAATTATAATCAGTAACTATTTGGAGGATAAATGATGGATATTCTCAATTTTTTATCTAGAGAACTTCAGGTGTTTTTGCTTTCAATCCTACCGGTAATAGAACTGAGGGGAGCAATTCCCTATGGAATTGCTAGGGGAATGAACCCAATTCATGCAGCCCTTTTGTGTATAACTGGAAGCATGGTTCCTGTACCATTTCTGTTATTCTTTTTAAAACCTTTTTTTGTTAGGCTAAGAAGTTATTCCATAATAGGAAGGTTTGAGAAATGGTTGACTGAAAGAACTGTTAGGAAGGCTGGAAATATAAAGAAATATAGTTTACTTGGACTTATATTTTTTGTTGCTTTACCCATACCCTCAACAGGTGTCTGGACAGGATCTGTAGCAGCAGCTCTATTTAATTTACGTATTAAATATGCTTTTTTTGCAATTCTTCTTGGCAATATCATAGCTGCATTTATTGTAACAATGGGTCATATTATCGTTTTAAATGTATTTTAAAGATGTAAATAGAAATATAATTGTAATTTAAAAAACATATTGACTAAAATTTGTATATATGTTAATATTTTTTTGTAGAAACTTATTGTAGAATTTCATAATGTGCTCCACCTTATCAAGAGAGACTGAGGGATTAGGCCCTATGAAGTCCAGCAACCGGTATAATTACACGGTGCTAAATCCTACAGAATATTTTATTCTGGAAGATGAGGAATCAAAGATTAAAACCTCTTCTTCACAGGAAGGGGTTTTTTAAATGCCTTTTTTAAATTGAATTGAGGACATAATGAAAGAGTGTACAAGCTCTTATAGACTAAATAAAACTTTATCAAAATAATTATGAAATAAGAGGAGGAAGAAAAATTGAGAAGACTATTTACATCAGAATCTGTTACTGAAGGGCATCCAGATAAAATATGTGACCAAGTTTCAGACGCTATTTTAGATGCTATATTTAGCCAGGACCCAGAGGCCCGTGTAGCATGCGAGACATCTGTTACTACAGGATTGATATTAGTAGCAGGAGAGATTTCGACTAATTGTTATGTAGATATACCTAAGGTGGTTAGAAAAACTATTAGAGAAATAGGTTATACTAGAGCAAAATATGGATTTGATTGTGATACATGTGCTGTACTCACTTCTATAGATGAGCAATCTCCCGATATTGCCATGGGTGTAGATGAAGCCTTAGAGCATAGAGAAGGTGAGATGACAGATGAAATAGAAGCTATAGGTGCTGGTGATCAAGGTATTATGTTTGGTTTTGCTTGTAATGAAACTCCAGAATTAATGCCCCTACCCATATCTCTCTCCCATAAGCTTGCTAGAAGACTTGCCCAAGTAAGAAAAGACAATACTTTACCCTACCTTCGTCCCGATGGAAAAACTCAGGTTACCGTAGAATATCAAAATGACAAACCAGTGAGAATTGATACTATTGTTATTTCTACTCAGCATGGACCCGAAATAAGTCGTGAGGAAATTGAAAAGGATATGATTCAGCATGTGGTAAAGGAAGTGGTACCCCAGGACTTATTAGATGAAAATACGAGATATTTAATAAATCCTACAGGTAGATTCGTTATAGGTGGACCTCAAGGTGATGCTGGCTTAACAGGAAGAAAGATTATAGTTGATACCTATGGCGGCTATTCAAGACATGGTGGTGGGGCTTTTTCAGGGAAGGACCCGACCAAGGTAGATAGATCGGCGGCTTACGCTGCAAGATATGTGGCAAAAAATATAGTTGCAGCAGGTCTTGCCGACAAATGCGAGATAGAGCTTGCCTATGCTATTGGTGTGGCAGAACCAGTGTCTATATTAGTTGAAACATTTGGAACATCGGAAATGTCAGAAGAAAAATTAGTAGAACTTGTTAAAAAGCATTTTGACTTAAGGCCAGCTGCTATTATAAGAGATTTGGACCTAAAAAGACCTATCTTTAGACAAACGGCAGCCTATGGACACTTTGGTAGAACCGATATAGATCTACCGTGGGAGAAAACAGATAAGGCAGAGATACTTAGAAAAGAAGGTTTAGGAGCATAGAAGTAATAAAGATGAGACGACAGAAACAGATGTCGTCTTTCTTTTTAGAATCACCAAAGCAATCTTCAACCAAAAAAGCAGCAAAAATTGCTGCTTTTTTCTAGTCTCTTACTTCTCTATTTCTAAATAAGAAACTTATTGCATAGGCACCTGCTATTCCTACTATTGCGTAAACTATCCTACTAATTCCAGATGCCTGTCCTGCAGATATAGCACCTGAGCCTCCTAATAATGCTGCTACTAAGTCATATCCAAAGAGACCTACTAATAACCAGTTAAGAGCACCTATTATTACTAATACAAGAGCTACTCTATCCATAAAAACATCTCTCCTTTTTAACTAGTTTCAAGTATTATTATTCCAATTTTAAAATTAAAAAAACATATATAAATATGGAATGACAGTAAAATAATGTAAAAAAACATAGATGATTTTAAATTACTTATATGCGAGTTTAAATATATAAATTTTAATTTATGTTATAATGAAATAAAAAATTATTAATTGAGGGAATTACATAATTCTAATTTAGCAGAATTGCATAAAACATATGGTATAGCTTTCGGGATTTTAGCACTATATGTAGTAGTGAATTTAAAAATAAGGTAATTATACAATTTACTCAATTAATCATGTGGTGATTTTTATGTCTTTGGAAATTAAAGGTGTAGTAAAGGAAATTATATTTAGAAATGAAGATAATGGATATATAATAGCTGAAATAGATACAGGAGAAGAGGATATAGTTGTAGTAGGATACATACCTATTATAAATATAGGTGAAACTATGTCCTTTACTGGAAGCATTACAATTCATCCTATATATGGAGAGCAATTGCAGGTTGTAAGCAGTAAGCAAATTCCACCGGCTAGTTTAGAGGGAATTAAAAAATACCTTGCATCCGGTTTGATTAAAGGAATCGGGCCGAGAATGGCTGAGCGGATAGTAGATAAATTTGGCAAGGATTCCCTAGATATTATCCAATATAGTCCCCAGCGTCTAACAGAGGTTAGTGGTATAGGGCCAAAGAAGGCCAGTGACATAGCTGGGGCCTATGAAGAACAGCGGGAAATTAAAGAAGTGATGATCTTTTTAAGTCAATTCGGTGTCTCAACGGCCTATGCAATTAAGATATTTAAAAAATATGGAGATAGAACTATAGAATATATAAGGGAAAATCCCTATAGACTGGCCGATGATATTGTGGGAATAGGATTTAAAATGGCCGATACTATTGCTAAAAGAATGGGTATTGACCCTAAATCACCCTATAGGATTATGTGTGGAATAAAATATATTCTAACACAGTATAATTTAGAGGGTCATACCTACGGGATTAAGGAAGAGCTTATAGACAGGGTAGCTAAGATTTTAGGAGTAGAAATTTCTATGGTAGAGGATGGAGTTGTTAATTTAACCATAAACGGAGAAATTCATCAAGAGAATATTAATGGAGATATAGCTGTATTTTCAATGCCCTTTTTTTATGCTGAGACAGGGGTGTGTAAAAAGCTTATAGAGCTTTCTGGGACAAGCTTTGAAAGCTCATCTATAGATATAAGAGCGGAAATAAAGAAAATAGAAGGGGAAGAAGGTATAACCCTTGCTGAAAATCAAAAAAATGCTATTGAAGAAGCCTTCAAGAACGGTGCTACAGTTATAACTGGTGGACCAGGTACGGGAAAAACTACAATAGTCAATAGCATTATAAAGTTATTTGAGGGTCAAAATTTAAAGATAGGTTTAGCAGCACCAACGGGAAGGGCTGCAAAGAGGCTTAGGGAGACCACTGGAAGGGAAGCTAAAACCATCCATAGACTCTTGGAATATTCCTTTAATGAAGATGGAGGTGGAATGGGATTTTCTAGGAATGGAGAGCAGCCCCTTAACTTCGATGTAATTATTATCGATGAGGTTTCTATGGTAGATATTCTCTTAATGTATCATTTGCTTAGGGCCATACCTCCGGCAACAAGACTTATACTAGTTGGGGATGTTGACCAGTTGCCATCGGTTGGGCCTGGTAATGTCCTTCATGATATAATAGAGAGCTGTATTGTCAAGGTCGTAAGATTAACAGAAATATTTAGGCAGGCAAAGGAAAGCATGATAGTTGTCAATGCTCATAGGATAAATAAGGGGGAAAGGCCTATGCTTAATGCAAGGGATAAGGACTTTTTCTTTCTGCCTAAGAGAAGTCAAGATGATATACTTGATACCATAAAGGAATTATGTATAAAAAGGCTGCCTAAATTTAATGACTATGACCCTAGCAAAGATATTCAGGTATTAACTCCTATGAAAAATAGTAGGGTGGGAACGATTAATATGAATATGGAGCTTCAAAAAGTTCTTAATCCTCAAAGCAATGGAAAGATGGAGAAAAAAATAGGTGATAGGATATTCAGGGTTGGGGATAAGATAATGCAGATAAAAAATAATTATAACATAAAGTGGAAGAGTGAAGATGGATTAAGGAATGGTGAAGGAGTATTCAATGGAGATATTGGATATGTCACAGCCATAGATGAGGAAACCAAACTTTTATCAGTTTGTTTCGATGATGAAAAACATGTAAGTTATGATTTTTCTGGCCTAGACGAGATAGAGCTTGCCTATTCTATCACTATCCATAAGAGTCAAGGAAGTGAATTTCCTGTAATAGTTATGCCTCTTTGTTGGGGGCCTCCCATGCTCCTTAATAGGAATTTATTGTATACTGCTGTTACCCGTGCCAAGGAATTAGTTGTTTTAGTTGGTATGGAGAAGTATTTATACATGATGATAAGAAATGAAAGAAATTTAAAAAGGAACACGGGTCTGAGATTCAGGCTTAAAAGAATCTTAGATGAAGGATTGGTGAAGTGGTAGAGGATAAATGTCCGGTGTCACATTTTTCGTTAATAGTTCATAGCTATCTATAAAACTTTGATTGAGCTAAATTAAGGATAGAGGTTGGGTTCTATGGAGTGTATAAAGGTTTTATATGACTATCTTGATACTTTTTTAAATTTCCTGTATCCAAGGAATATATACTGTATATTATGTAATGTTCCCATAGATAGGCATGAGGGATATTCCATCTGTTTAGATTGCAAGGGTAAATTAAGGTTCATAGAAGAGAAGGCCTGTAAGAAGTGTGGTAAGCCCTTAGATGAGCTATATATAATAGATAAATGTCCTGAATGTGTTCATAGTTTATACTTTTATACAAGGGCTATTTCCTGTATAGAATATGATGACCTATCTAAGAAAGTCATCTATGATTTAAAGTATCATAAAAAGAGATACATTTCCTATCATATAGCAGAGATGATATGTGATAGACTGATAGAGTGTAATATTTATGATTTTGATGTTATCATTCCTGTCCCTCTCCATAAAGCTAGAGAAAGGGAAAGAACCTTTAATCAGGCCGGTATTATAAGTAAATACATAGGGAAAATGACAAAAACCTATGTGGATAATAGAAACCTTATAAGGGTTAAAAATACGATAACTCAAAATAAATTAACAAGGGAAGAGAGAAGAGAAAATTTAGAGGGTGCCTTTGAGGTATTAGATAAGGCTAAAGTAAAGAGCAAAAATATTTTGCTTATAGATGATGTTTTTACGACGGGGCTAACTGCAAATCAATGTAGTCGTGTATTGGCTGAAAATGGGGCCGTAAATGTTTACATAGCTACCTTGGCTACGGGGAGAAATGTTTATTGATTAATCCATTGTAAAGTTTCTATATCATTCTCCAAATAATTAATAATAAATAATTTCAATCACATCATAAATATCTACAGAAGTATATAGTACTACTTCATTTTTCCATTTTCTAGAACTAAATTCCCAAAAAACCATTTATAAAGCAGTCAATTAAAAACCATGTACTTTAAATATTATATTTATGTTATAATATTTTAAAAAAGGTATACGAGAGGGGCGGGTGATTGCTTTGAATATAAGAAATTGCAAGGAATGCGGAAAATTATTTCAATATGATGGGGTTAATAAGATATGCTATGGATGTAGAAAGCAAGACGAGGAAGATTTTAAAAGAGTTAAAGAATTTCTATATGAAAATCCTAAGGAGACGATGACGGTAGTATCTGAAGAAACTGAGGTTTGTGAAGAAAAAATATTACGCTACCTTAGGCAAGGCAAATTAGAGATAACTGGTGACAGTCCTGGTATATTATTAGATTGCGAATCATGTGGTAAAGCAATAAGAACAGGAAGATTTTGTGAAAAATGTGCCCATGACATAGGTAAAGGCTTTAGGTCAGGATTTGATAGACGGGAGAGATCAAGTAAGAGAGATAGTAGTTCAGCACATAAAATGTACATAACTGAAATTAGAAAAAAAAGAAGATAAAAAGAATAAATAAATTTTTGTTAATAAAAACCTCATCCCTGCCGATAATATAATTAGTAATATCGGTAGAGATGAGGTGTTTTTATGAAGATATTTAGCAATTCCAACATACAAAAAATCCTTGGCTCATATAAAAGTAAGATTAAAAGTGTTGAAAAAAATGACAAAGCTGAGGGTACCAAGGACAAGATTGAGATTTCATCTAAGGCAAGGGATTTTCAAGTAGCTGTAAAGGCCTTTGAAAATCTTCCCAGTGTGAGAAAAGAAAAAATTAAAGATACAAAAAATGCCATAGCTTCTGGAACCTATAATCCATCTGCAGAAGAAGCTATTGATAAGATATTTGAAGGAATAAACTTTGATAAAAAGATATAGCCTTAATTTTAAGAATAAATCTGTGGGGGGGATGGCATGAACAAATCCGTAGAACAACTAATGATGGCCCTTAATAAAGAATATGAAGTATATGAAGAGGTATTAGAAATAGCAAAAAATAAGAGAAAAATAATAGTTGAAGGCAGAATAAAGGAGCTTGACGGTATTACTGGCAGGGAACAGAGTATGATACTGACCATAGCCAAGCTTGAAAATATAAGGGAAGTCATAATAAGAAATATAATAGAAGAATTAAATATAGACAGTATAGAAAATATTTCAGAGCTTACCCAGTATCTTGACGATAAATCTAAGAGAGAGATAATAGATATTAGAGATAAATTCGCAGATATATTAAAGACTGTTAAGAATGAAAATGATCTAAATAGCAAGCTTATTGAGCAATCCCTTGAATATATAGAATTTAATAAAAACCTATTGACTACCTTAGAACATAGTGGAAGTACTTATGGCGCTAAGGCAGATGAAAAAGATAGTAAAGTAAAAAATAATTTATTTGATGCAAGGATTTAGGAGGTATAATATATGACTTCTACATTTTCTGGATTTAGTATAGCTCGTTCTGGTATTTTTGCCAGTCAGAGAGCTTTAAATGTAAATTCACATAATATTGCTAATGCAAATACTCCAGGATATACAAGGCAAAGACTGGATGTAAGTCCATCAAATCCAATAATTTTAGGCAATGGACAGGGCGTGATGGGAACAGGAGTTGACACAGACAATATTTCTCAGATTAGAGATGAGTTTTTAGATTTGAGATATAGGGATGAAAATACTACATTTGGTGAGTGGGAGGCAAGGTCCGATATCTTAAAATATGTAGAAAACATATTTAATGAGCCCTCGGACTCTGGAGTTCAGAAAGTATCAGATAATTTCTTCAATTCCTTACAGGAATTGAGTAAGGGTGCAGATGACCTTTCTACAAGAGCTTTAGTTAGGGAAAGTGCTATATCCTTTACTACCAGTGTGAAGCATATGGTTCATCAGTTTGAAACCCTTCAAAAGGATACTGATTTTGAGATAACTGCTACAGTTAACCAAATAAATGGGTATGCAGAAGAAATTGCCAAGCTCAATGAAGCCATACGTATTTCCGAATTAGATGGAAGTAAGGCAAATGACTTAAGGGATGAAAGGAATCTACTACTGGACGAGCTTTCTGAGCTAGTAAATGTAGATTATTATGAGGATGGTAACCAGAGATTTAGTGTATTGCTTAATGGAAGACCCCTTGTATCCCATGATAAAACTAATAAGTTAACCTATAGTAAAAGAAATACGGAACTCAATTCATATGATGCTGTGGGTCTTCATGAGGTTCAGTGGGAAGATGATATTAAATTTAAGCCAAAGAGTGGGAAGTTAAAGGGTCTTATTGATATGAGAGACAATATATCCGGTGAGGAAAAGGGTATACCCTATTACATGGAAAGACTCAACCATTTTACAGCCGTGTTTGCTGAGGAAATGAATAATATTCATAGGGGAGGTTTTACCTTAAACGGTACTACGGGCATAGACCTCTTTACTTTTAACCCTGCCGATGCCGCTAAAAGTATTTCTATATCAAATGATATAGAAGATGATTTAGCTAACATAGCTGCCTCCTCAATTGCTACAGGTTTACCTCAAAACGGTGAAAATGCCCTTAGAATGGCCGATGCAAGACATGATTCAACCCTTTATGGATGGGGAAGCCCAGAAGACTTTTTTGCATCTATGGTATCAAATCTTGGTGTTGACAGGCAGGGAGCTATTAGAATGGTAAAGAATGGATCAGTCCTATTAAATCAAGTTGAAGCCAATAGGCAGTCCATATCAGGAGTTTCTTTAGATGAAGAGATGGCAAATATGATTCAGTTCCAACATTCCTTTAATGCAAATTCAAGGATGATAACGACAATGGATGAGATGATAGATACCATAATAAATAGAATGGGAATAGTTGGTAGATAATTGTTGAGTAGTTATAGTCATTATAACCTTTAACAGGTAACTACTTTTTAAGGAGGTTTCTAGAATATGAGAGTCACAAATAAAATGATTGCTACCAATACTTTATACAATTTGAATAGAAATTTATCACGGATGGCAAAAACAAATAACCAGATTTCTACTGGAAAGAGAATTAATCGACCCTCTGATGATCCAATAAGTACTGCCAAGGCTTTAAGGCTAAGGGCCGATGTATCCGAAATAGAACAATATACAAGAAATACAGAGGATGCATTATCTTGGCTTAATATTACAGAGTCGGCAGTAGATAATTTAGAGGAGATAATTCATAAAGCTAGGGAGCTTGCTGTCAGAGGTGCAACTGAAAGTTTTTCAGAAGACGATAGAGAAGTTATAGCAGATGAAATAAGGCAGCTAAGGGCTCAAATACTTAATGTTGGTAATAGTACCTACTTGGGAAGACATATATTTTCAGGTTTTCAGACCGATAGACCACTTTTTCAACAAAATGGGACATATAATATAGATACTTCTGCCCCCGATACTAAAATACTTAGATATCAGATAGGTGTCGGTGAAGAAATGGATATTGGGGTATTTGGCCTTAATATTTTTGGTGGAGCTGGAGGAGCTCCCGGTGCGGCCAGTGAAATTATTGAGGATTTTGATAATTTAATTCTTGCCCTAGACGGTGATGATACTCCTAATATATCCGCTTTCATTGGAGATATTGATGGACATCTTGATAATGTACTATCTATAAGGTCAGAGATAGGAGCTAAAACAAACAGATTAGAATTAATTCGCAATAGGCTAGAGGAGAATGACATAGATTTTACGGATTTACTCAACAAAAATGAGAATGTAGATATGGCAGAAACTTTTATGAATTTACAAATGGAGAAAAGCGTCTATACGGCTTCCCTGTCCGCTGGAGCACAAATTCTTCAGCCTACTCTTATAGATTTTATTAGATAGATACCTAATGAAATCTGAGGCTGTTAACAAACTCTCGATTTCAGCGTGCCTTGAACTTGAAAGTTTGTTAAAGCCTATCATCTTATTAAATTTGTTAACAATCTGAGATTTTATTAGGTAGATACCTAATAAAATCTAGTTTTATGTTAAGGTGTAAAAACTAAAATTTTTTTAAATTCCATAGAATAAAAGAAGGAAAACAAAGGACTATAATAGAATTTATTTAAATTAATTGCAGTTTCCCAATTTATTTTTCGAGCACTAAAGAAATCATTAGAAATCCTTTCAAAGCAATAGTGAATTAAAGACACATCTAACCAAGGAGGGGCCTATGAATTTAAGAATAACTACAAGACATGGCTTTATCGGTATAAATGGTACTCAAGGCAAAACCAATATCAATTATGGAAAATCAAACTTTGCTATGGGTATCAAAGCTCCTAAGATACATATGGATATAACTCAACCGAAGGTTAAAATCGACCAAACTAAACCCCTAAGTGAAATAGGACAAGGAAAGGTTTTTGACTTAACTAGGTCAAATGTAAAAAAAAGCAAAGAAGCTATTTTTCGTGCAATAGCTAAAACAGTACAGCAAGGAAATGAATTAGCTAGGATTGAAACTGGCAGGAATGTAATAGCAGAGCAAGCCAAGGACAATGCCTTTGGCCAATCTATACCAGAATTTAATATAGACTTTATACCTAAAAGTAGACCGGAAATAGACCTAGAAGAAGGGAGAGTAGAAATTAATTTAGAAGAAGGAGATGTAGATATAGAAAGTGCACCTACGGAAGTTAACCTAGACATTAGTAGAGGTAAAGTTGAGATTTATTTAAGGCAAAAACCTTTTATAGACGTAGAATATGTTGGAGATAATTTAAACATGAGTATATGAATGGGGGAAGATTTATGAAATTAAATACTAAACATTTTGGAGAAATAGAAGTGAGCGAGGAAAATATTATATTCTTTTCGGAAGGAATACCTGCCTTTGAACATTTAAAAAGATATACCATGATTCAAAATCCAAATCCAGAGCTTCCTTTCAACTGGCTTCAAAGCGTAGATGAATCTGACCTGGCCTTTGTTATAGTAAATCCATTTTTATTTAAAGATGACTATGAATTTGAAATACCCCAGGAAAAAATTAATGATTTATCTATAGAAAGTATAGAGGATGTATTTATATGCTGTATAGTAACTGTGCCCGAAAATATTGCGGATACTACAATGAATTTAAGAGGGCCTGTGGTAATAAATAATAAAAATAAAAAGGCTAGTCAAATTATGCTAGACAATGATGAGTATGAGATAAGGTATAAAGTATTTAAAAAAATAAAGCCTTAAAGGTGATGAATATGCTGATATTAACAAGAAGAAAAGATGAAAGCATTAAAATAGGTAAAGATATAGAAATAAAGGTTCTTCATATAGAAGATGGGAAAGTAAAACTAGGTATATCGGCTCCAAGGAATGTAGGGGTCCATAGGGAAGAAATTTATGAAAAAATAGCTAATGAAAACAAAAATGCTATAAATCCTAATATAAATAGTTTAAAGGAAATGTTAAATAAGCTATAGCAAGGATGATTATTTATAACATTTTGAGGATTCATAAAAAATTTATAAAAATTTTAATAAAAAACTAAACTTTTATATAATATAGTCGATATATATATTGAGGTTAGTAAACTTTGATCAAGGTTTAAAAGTGAAAAAAATTATTTAGCAAGGATGCTAAGGATTAAAATCAAGGAGGAGGATTTTGTTATGCGCATTAATAACAACATTATGGCTATGAATGCCCACAATCAACTTAGAGTTAACAATTACAGGCAGGGAAAATCTATTGAGAAGTTAAGTTCAGGATTTAGAATCAACAGGGCAGCAGACGATGCAGCAGGACTTGCAATATCTGAGAAGATGAGGGGACAAATAAGGGGCCTATCTCAAGCACAGAGAAATGCTCAAGATGGTGTTTCACTGGTACAAACTGCTGAAGGAGCATTAAACGAAGTAAGTGATATGTTAATTAGAATGAAGGAACTATTTGTTCAAAAAGCAAATGGAACCTACAGTACAGCAGATGGAAGTAATATAGATAAAGAGCTTACAGCCCTTAGACAGGAAATTACTAACATAGCTAATAATACTAAATTCAACGGAAAAGTCTTGCTAAAGGGAGCTAATTTTACTATACAAATAGACGATAGCAGTGCTAATTTAATTACTCCTAGTGTACAGCTTTCAGGATTGGGAACGGCAGATTTAGCTGCTGTAGAAACTGCCATAGGGACTATAGCGGCAGAACGTGCAGACCTAGGTGCCATTCAAAATAGATTAGAGCATACAGTTAATAACCTGGGAACAACAGTAGAAAACCTACAGGCATCAGAGTCTAGAATTAGAGATACTGATATGGCAAAGGAAATGATGAACTTCACTAAGTTTAACATATTACAACAAGCATCACAATCAATGCTTGCTCAAGCTAATATGGCTCCTCAAGGGGTTCTTCAGTTATTAGGATAAACCCAATGATAATTATGCTGTCTTAACATTTGGGAGGACTTATGGGAAAAAAATACGATCAAGAGATCCTAGCAAGTATTCGAGAATATTTGCCAAAGCTAATATCGGGAATAGAATCTGCAGTAGATTCTTTGAGAAGTCAAGAAACAAGAAAAGCTCTAGAAGTATTTCCATTGATAATGGAGGGTTTAGATTGGGTTATAAAGGCCTTCTATAATATTAGTGAATACATAGGCAATTCGGTTTTAGATAAGTCAAGGCTAGTTGATTTAACGAAGGAATTATTAGAAGCCTTAGAGAATGAGGATTATGTACTTTTAGCTGATATGTTTGAGTATGAGGTTCTTGAAATATTAACTACGATGAAAGACTATACTGAAACATTAGATTAATAAATTATTTTAGCAAGGATGCTAAAGATTAAAATCAAGGAGGAGGATTTTGTTATGCGAATTAATAATAACATTATGGCTATGAATGCTCACAATCAACTTAGAGTTAACAATTACAAGCAGGGAAAATCTATTGAAAAGTTAAGCTCAGGATTTAGAATCAACAGGGCAGCAGACGATGCAGCAGGGCTTGCAATATCTGAGAAGATGAGAGGGCAAATAAGGGGTCTATCCCAGGCACAGAGAAATGCTCAAGATGGTGTTTCCCTTTTACAAACTGCTGAGGGAGCATTAAACGAAGTAAGTGATATGTTAATTAGAATGAAGGAGCTATTTGTTCAAAAAGCAAATGGAACCTACAGTACAGCAGATGGAAGTAATATAGATAAAGAACTTACAGCCCTTAGACAGGAAATTACTAACATATCTAACACTACAAAATTTAATGGAAAGTCATTATTAGGCGGTACTCAATATAATATTCAAATAGATGATGGTAGTGCTGTGTTAACTACACCGGCAGTAGATATTACGGGCTTAGCAACTACTAGTTTAGCTGCAGTAGAAAGTGCAATAGGAACTATAGCAGGAAACCGTGCAGATTTAGGGGCGGTTCAAAACAGATTAGAGCATACAGTTAATAACCTGGGAACAACAGTAGAAAACCTACAGGCATCGGAGTCTAGAATCAGAGATACAGATATGGCAAAGGAAATGATGAACTTCACTAAGTTCAACATATTGCAACAAGCATCACAATCAATGCTTGCTCAAGCTAATATGGCACCTCAAGGAGTTCTCCAGTTATTAGGATAGTTTAAAACTTTATAACTTTATAAAATGAGCTGGCCGCTTTGGTCAGCTTATTTTGAAATTCAATTAAATAACAGGAAATTATTAGGCGATTAGTATAATATATTAAGGTGGTAGTATGGTTAGTCAAAATTTAAGTTTACTGAGGAAAAAGTATCCTCATATATACGAAAAAATTAACAGCATAGATTTAACCGATCAATATAAAATAGTAAACCTTAACAGCTCCTATCCTACGTTAAAGATTGAGGATGCTTCAGGAAAATATTATTTACATAGTAAATACAACCCTAAAAAAGAAGCAGAAAAGTTTGTACTTCAAAATTATGATGAAAGTAAATCTATATACATGATATATGGAACCGGTTTTTTTTATCATGTAAAATATCTTTTAGAAATTAGGGACAACATAGAAATTTATATATTGGAAACTAATCCATATATATTGAAATGTGCTTTAGAGAGTATAGATATATCATGTATTTTAGAGAGTAAAAGAGCAAAAATAATTTTTCGAGATGATGTAGTCGATTTTTCTATGGAATTTTCCAAAATTTTAAAGAATTCAGATATAGAGCTTATAATCCATAAGCCATCTTTAAGGGCCATGCCCCAGGAATTTCAAGAGGTGAAGTGGAGTTTAGAAGAATATGACATGAAAGTGAAAACAAGAAGAAAATTCAGCAGTTCTATGAAGGAAAATTTTATGGAAAATGTAAAAATGTATGACCATGGGCTAGATATATTGTTTAGAAAATTTAATCGTAAACCAGCTATTTTAGTTTCCGCTGGGCCCTCATTAGATAAAAATAAGCATTTATTAAAGAAATTGAAAAATAAAGCCCTAATACTATGTGTTTCTAGTGCAGTAAGGGCTTTAGATGATATAGACGTAGTGCCGGATATTATTATTGCAATTGACCCTAGTGAAAATTTATACAATAAGCATTTAAAGGATTTGATAATAAATGTACCTATAATCCTGTTAGCAACTGGTGACAAAAATATTATGAGAAATTATGCCGGAATAAAATTTATTACCTTTCAAAGGGGTTACAAATTATCTGAAGAATATTGTAAAGAGCATCATATTAAAGCTATAGATGTGGGCGGTTCTGTAGCAACCGCTGGACTAGAAGTACTAATAAACTTTGGATGTAATCCCATAATATTCATGGGACAGGATTTAGCATATACGGATTTTAAGACCCATTGTGATAAAGTTATTGATAGAAAGGTAGTAAGGGATTTAAGTAAATTAAGAAAAATAGAAGGTGTAAATACTGAGTATGTTTATACCAATGCTGCTTTATATAGTTTTTTGAGATGGATTGAGAATAAGATAAGGGAACATAAAGACCTTACTTTCATAGATGCTACAGAGGGAGGGGCTAAGATACAGGGAACCCTAGTTATGCCTCTAGAGGAGATTATAAAGAAGAAAATTTGTGACTCTACTATCAATGTATGTAAAATCATATTAGAGAGGATAAATCAATATGAGGGAAATGAATAAGCTGACTTTATCTAAAAGGAATCAAGAAAAATTACAGACTAGATATCCTAAAATACTAGATGAAATTAATAATAGTACAGAGCAAACTAATGTTGAGATAATAAGGGCCAAGGACAATAATTTATCAATGATTATTACAACAAAAGAAAAAAAATATTATATAAATAGTAAATACAAACCTTTAGATGAGGCAAAAAGTTGGGTTAGTGGCTTATTACCTATAAAAAAATATGGATTAATTATAGTCTTTGGTTTCGGTCTTGGATATAGAATAAAGGAGCTGCTAAAATGTATAGGAGAGTCGGAGCAAATTTTAATTATTGAGCCTAGTATCAAGGTATTTAGTACTGTAATGGAGAATATAGATATAGGAGATTTAATAAGTGATAATAGAGTTACATTATTTATAGGAAAGGAAGAAATAGAATATAAAAAAATAATTTCTGATAGTATTAATTGGACAAATGCCCATAACGTAGTAAGTACACAAATTCCAAACTATTCCAAGGTCTTTGATAATGAATATAGAGCCTTTGATAAAGCCTTTACCCGCTCCCATGTTATGGGTATGAGTAATTATTTAACCATCAATGGTTCAGGTATTCAGTGGCAAAAAAACTTGTTTTTGAATGCTCAATATTTTATGAATAGTGTAAATATAGATAGCCTAAATGACGAGTTTTTAAACATTCCTGCGGTTATTGTTTCTGCGGGACCCTCCCTAAACAAGAATGTAGAGCTTTTAAAAGAAGTTAAAAATAAAGCTGTTATAATAAGCGTTGATACGGCTTTATCCCTTCTTCTAAAACATGATATTTGTCCAGATTTTGTTGTCTCTATTGATGGGACAAAGGGGAATTTCAAAAAATTCAAGAATATTGAGTATAGTAATATACCTTTAGTTTATTTTCCCTTAGTTTATCCTAAAATATTAGATAAGCATAGGGGTGATAAATTTATATTTACATCTAAGCAGTATAAAATCAAGATCAGTAGTATTTTATACGAACACATGGAAAAAGCAGGTGAACTTATTGCAAGTGGGTCAGTAGCGATTTCTGCCATATCACTTGCCCATAAAATAGGGGCAAATCCTATAATAATGGTTGGACAGGATTTAGCATACACAAATAACTTAACCCATGCTTTGGGAATTCCTACTTGCCAAAAAGATGCCTTTAAACAAACTGAAAATCCTATTCCAATTGAAGATATATATGGAAATATGGTATACACCAATTCATCTATGTACTTGTTTCTTCAAGATATACAGGGAATTATAGCTGCTGATATAGATAGTAGAATATATATTGATGCTACTGAAGGCGGAGCTAAAATAGAAGGTACTAAGATTATGAAACTTAGAGAAGTGATTGATGTGTATGTGAAAAATGACATTGAAGTAGAGGAGAAAATTACTAGTATCATCAGTAAAAATAAAACTAAAAAGTCAAATAGCTCTAATTTACAAAAAATAGCCTATGAGCTTTATGAATTAAAAGAAGAACTGCAAAAAATTGTAGATATGTGTGAGAAAGCTTGTAGTAAACTAGAGGAAATGATGTTAATTTATGAAGAAAATATGCAGATTGAAAACTATGAGAAAATAAAAGAGATAGTTACTGATGTAGACGATGTACAAGCTTATCTCAAGGAAAAGAGATATATAATTGACAGCATTCCCTACGCTTTAAAAACAGTATTAATTAAGGCTACAAATGAAATTGGAGAGTTTGATGCCAATAATATTAATGAATTTCAAGGGAGAGATATGAAAGAAATACTTTGTAATATTAATTTTTATAAGGCCATCAGGGAGATTATATGTGAAGTATTACCTAGTGTAGATGAAGGAATAGACAAGCTATCAAAATTTAAAAAAACAAAGTCAGCAATTCCCTCAATTTAGTAAATAGAGAGGAGAAATAACATGAGTAATATGATTAATATACCTGTAAATCCAACCTATTATGAAGTAATAAATGACTTCGGGAAAAAATGGGAAGAGATTAGAAGTGAAAGATATAAGGAATATAGAAGAAAATGGATAGAAAACCCTAAAAACTTCATCTTGGAAGATGCTCCCCTTCATCTTGATATTGAACCTACAAATGGGTGCAACCTGTTATGTCCAATGTGTCCTAGAACTGTGATTTTAGAGGACAAAGAGAAGAAGAAAAATTTTAATGTTGGAAGTATGAAGCTTGAAACTTATAAAGGAATAATTGATGAAGCCGTGGAAATTGGAGTATATTCAATTAAATTAAACTGGTTGGGAGAACCATTAGTTCATCCTAATATAGTAGATATGGTAAGATATGCAAAGGAAAAGGGTATTGAAGACGTAATGTTTAATACAAATGCAGCCTTACTGACAAAAGAAATGTCTAGAAAGCTTATTGAGGCAGGACTAGATAAATTATTTTTTTCATTTGACTCACCCTATAAAGAAAAGTATGAAGAAATTAGAGTCGGTGCTAAATATGAAGAAACCTTAGATAATATTAAATATATTGTCAAGTTAAGAAATGAACTTAAAAAAGATGTTCCCCTTACCAGGGTTTCAATGGTTTTAATGGAGGACAATAAGGATGAATATGAGGAATTTATTGAGTTATTCAAGGATATAGTTGATGTTGTGGCCTACGTTGAATATAGAGACCCTATCGGAAAGGAAGGAAAAGAAGTCCATGAAGATACTGGATTTGCATGTAGTCAATTATGGCAAAGGATGTTTATAAGCTGGGATGGAGACTGTATTGTTTGTTGTGTCGATAGTGAAAAGGAATATTGTGTAGGGAATATACATGAAAATAGAATCAAAGACATATGGAAAAATGAAAAGTATAATGCAATAAGAAATAATCATAGGGTTGGACATTGGTATAATATTAATGTGTGTGAAAAATGTGACCTACCCTATAAAAAACAGGATGGAACTGTCTAAATATAATTTGTAAATTCCTATAGGCAATGTTTATGCGAATATATTATGATAAAAATATTGGAGGTATCCAATGAGTAAAGTATTAGTCACAGGAGCAGATGGTTTTATTGGTAGCCATTTAGTAGAAGAACTACAGGATAGTGGACATGATATAAGAGCCTTCGTATCTTATAATTCCTTTAATTCCTGGGGATGGCTAGATACTTTTCCAAGGGAAAGGCTAAAAGATATTGAAATTTTTTCAGGGGATATTAGGGACCCCAATGGAGTAAGACAGGCTATGAAGGATATTGATGAAGTATATCATTTAGCAGCCCTTATTGGTATTCCCTTCAGTTATCATTCCCCTGATTCATATATAGATACTAATATTAAAGGCACCCTCAATGTCCTTCAGGGAGCAAAGGAGCTAGGAACAAAAAGGGTTTTAGTCACTTCAACCTCAGAGGTCTATGGTACAGCTAAATATGTTCCAATCGATGAAAAACATCCAATGCAAGGCCAATCCCCCTATTCCGCAACAAAAATAGGGGCCGATAGAATGGCAGAGTCCTTTTATAAAAGCTTTAATCTGCCTATGACTATAGTAAGACCCTTTAACACCTATGGTCCAAGGCAGTCGGCTAGGGCGGTGATTCCAACCATAATCACTCAACTATTGGCTGGAAAAGAGGAAATAAAATTGGGAAGCCTGTCTCCCACCAGGGACTTTAACTATGTTAAAGATACAGCATATGGATTTATAGAAATAGCAAAGGCGGATAAGACAATAGGGGAAGAAATAAATATAGCTACAGAAAAAGAAATATCCATAGGTGAGCTTGCCCAGGAGCTAATTAATCAGATTAATCCTAATGCTAAAATAATTTGTAATCAAGAAAGAATCAGACCAGAGAAAAGTGAAGTGAATAGGCTCTTAGGTTCAAATGAAAAAATTAAAAGGCTTAGTAATTGGAAGGAAAAGTATACATTAAGGGAAGGGTTGTCTGAGACTATAAAATGGCTTAGGATTAACCTAGATAAATATAAAACAGATATTTATAATATATAGGGTGAGTGATTATGGGAGAGATATTCTTAGATGCTCCAAACCTAGGAAAAAAAGAAAAAGAGTACCTATTAAAATGTATAGATTCAACCTTTGTTTCTACTGCTGGACCATTTATTCGGGAATTCGAGGATAAGCTTTCAAATTATTTGAAGGTGGATAGAGTTGTATCCACACAAAGTGGGACAGCAGCTATACACCTTGCCCTCCACGAGCTAGGTATAGGTAAGGGAGATGAAGTTATAGTACCAGTTCTAACCTTTGTTGCCACAGTAAATCCTATTATTTACGTTGGTGCCAAGCCAGTTTTTGTTGATGTTAACATTAATACCTGGAATATAGATTGTAAAAAAATAGAAGAATCTGTAACAGAAAGGACAAGGGCAATTATCCCTGTACATTTATATGGAAATCCCTGTAATATGGATGATATAATGAAAATATCTAAAAAATACAATATTCCAGTTATAGAGGATGCTACGGAGAGTCTAGGAGCAACCTATAGAGGTCAATTCACCGGTACCTTTGGTGAATTTGGTACATTTAGCTTTAATGGAAACAAGATAATTACTACTGGCGGTGGAGGAGCTATTTGTACAAAGGATGCAGAAAAAGCTAATCATATAAAATTTTTAGTAAATCAAGCCCGTGATGTAGAAAAAGGCTATTATCATACAGAAATAGGTTTTAATTATAGGATGACAAATTTAGAAGCTGCATTGGGACTTGCCCAGTTAGAGAAGCTAAAACAGTTTATTGATGAGAAAACTGGGTTCAATGATATTTATAGAAAAGAACTACGTAATGTAGACTATATAACTTTCCAAAGAGAAGAAGAAAGTGCAACTAGTTCTTTTTGGCTTAACTCAATTCTTTTAGATAAAAGCATTAATGTAGAAAAATTTCAAGATATGCTCAAGCAAAAAGATATTCCAACAAGAAGAATATTTATTCCTATAGTTGAATTTCCTATGTATAATCAATATAGAAAATCGGATTATAAAAATTCTTATGACATTTATAATAGGGGGTTGAGCTTACCAAGTTCAACATTGAATCAAGGTAAAAATATTCGACATATATGTAAAACCATTAAAGAGTTATTAGGGGTGTTGTAAAATATGGAATGGAAGGGATTGCCCACTGTAATATTTGGGAGTGGAGGTAATTCACGAGAAACTCTATTTTTAATTGAAGAAATAAATAAAAGTTCTAATAATAAAATTATAGACTTCATAGGTTTTATAGGAAAAGAAAAGTATGAAATAGGCAAGAAAATTAATGGATATGAAATAATTTGTAACGATAGTGACTTTGAAGCTTACAGTAATCAGATGTCGATATTGGGGGTTGTCATACCAATTGGTACACCAAATATAAATAAAGCTATATTTAACAGAATTAATTATATAAAAAACTTAGTATTTCCTAATTTGATTCATCCTAGTGTTGTTTTTGACGAAAAGAGAGTTAGTATTGGAATAGGAAATATTATTACTTCATCGGTAACACTTACGCTTGACATAAATATAGGCAACTTTAACTTTATTAACAGGAATTCTACAATAGGACATGATGTAAATATAGGAGACTTCAATATAATAAATCCATTGACATCAATTTCAGGGGATATAAATATTGGTAATGAATGTCTAATAGGGACTGGAGCCACAATATTACAGGGTATAAACATAGGAGATAATTCTATAGTTGGAGCGGGGGCTGTGGTTACAGAGGATGTGAAGGAGAATGATACAGTAGTTGGAGTTCCGGCCAAAACAATAAAGTAGTAGGTGATATAATGAAGACGTTTATAATAGCAGAAGCGGGAGTTAATCATAATGGAGACGTAAACACTGCGAAAAAATTGATAGATGTGGCCAGTGAAGGAGGAGCAGATGCAGTCAAATTTCAAACATTTAAAACTGAAAAATTAGTCTCAAAATATGCAGAAAAGGCTGCCTATCAAAAAGAAACAACGGACATTTCCGAGAGCCAATTTAATATGATAAAAAAGCTAGAGTTAGACTTAGATATGCATAAGCAGTTGATGCAGTATTGTAAATTTAAACATATAAAATTCTTATCAACTCCCTTTGATATAGAAAGTGCTAATTTTTTAGTTAAACTAGGTATGGATATTATAAAAATACCCTCAGGAGAGATAACAAATCTTCCTTATTTAAGGGAAATAGGGAAATTTAAAAAGAACATAATATTATCTACAGGGATGTCTAAACTTGGTGATATAGAAAGTGCTTTAAATATCTTAAGAGGAAATGGAACTGAAAATATAATTGTCTTACATTGTAATACAGAGTATCCAACACCTATGGAGGATGTAAACTTAAGGGCTATGCTGACTATAAAAGAAGCCTTTAAAGTAGAAGTGGGTTATTCTGACCATACCTTAGGAATAGAAGTTCCTATAGCAGCAGTGGCCATGAGAGCTAAGGTTATAGAGAAACATTTTACTCTTGACAAAAATATGCAAGGTCCTGACCATAGAGCTAGCTTAGAGCCCCATGAATTAAAAGCTATGATAAGGGCAATAAGAAATATTGAAAGAGCTATGGGAGATGGTGTAAAGAAGCCGTCTAAATCAGAAATGAAGAATATTAATGTGGCTAGAAAAAGCATAGTAGCAAGTAGAAAAATTAAGAAGGATGAGGTATTTACGGAAGATAACTTAACTGTAAAAAGACCGGGTCATGGTATAAGCCCTATGGAATGGGATAATATATTGGGAAAACAATCGAACAGAGACTATTTAGAAGATGAGTTGATAGAAATATGAAGAAAAAAATTTGTATCGTAACGGGAACTAGAGCTGAATATGGCTTGTTAAAGCCATTAATAGATGCTATTAGAGAAGATAATGATTTAAAGCTTCAAATCATAGTTACAGGTATGCATTTGTCCCCTGAATTTGGTTTAACATATAAAGAGTTAGAAAAGGCTGGACTCGAAATAGATGAAAAGATTGAAATGCTTTTGAGCTCTGATACACCAATTGGAATATCTAAGTCAATGGGACTGGCAATGATAAGTTTTGCAGAAGCTTACAACAGATTGAGACCAGATATTATAGTTGTATTAGGGGATAGATATGAAATATTTTCGGCTTCTGCTAGTGCGATGGTATCGAATATACCAATAGCTCACTTATATGGAGGAGAATCTACCTATGGAGTAATAGATGAAGCCATACGACATAGTATAACAAAAATGAGCTATCTTCATTTTACTTCTACTGAAGAATATAGGAAAAGAGTCATACAACTAGGAGAAAGCCCCCATAGAGTTTTTAATGTAGGAGCTATTGGGCTTGAGAATATAAAAAATATGAAGTTATTATCAAAGAAAGAACTTGAAGAAAGTATTAACTTTAAAATTGAAAGCCCCACAGTATTAGTTACTTTTCACCCTACAACCCTTGAGGAAAATTCTTCAGAAATATATTTTAAAAACCTCTTAGACTCTCTTCATGGGTTTGAGAATATGAAAATAATATTTACAAAGGCAAATTCAGATACCCACGGTAGGATAATTAATAAAATGATTGATGATTATGTTAGAAACAATAGATATAGGTCAGTAGAATTTATATCCCTAGGACAACTGAGATATTTAAGTGCCATAAAATATGTAGATGCTGTTATTGGAAATTCATCAAGCGGAATAATAGAGGTTCCTGTATTTAATACTCCAACAGTAAACATTGGAGATAGACAAAAGGGGAGAATAAGATGCAATTCAGTATTAGATTGTGGACCTACTAAAGACGAAATAAAAAAATATATAGCTAAGGCTTTATCCCATGAATTTAAGAGGAGTTTGAAGGATATAAAAAATCCTTACGGAGATGGAAACGTATCTAAAAAAATATTAGTGAAGATAAAGAAGTTTTTATTAAAGGGCTTAATAGATATAAAAAAGGAATTTTATAATGTAGGAATAGATTAGCCTTAATATTTTATTTGGCCAATGTATTGAGTTCTCTAAAGCTCTTTTGGGAAAAATTGATTAAATATATAGAATAATCTTAAGGAGAAAGGATAATATGGATAAAACCTTAGCATTTATACCTGCCAGGGCGGGTTCAAAGGGAGTAAAGGATAAAAATATAAAGGAGCTGGCAGGTAAACCTCTAATAGCTTACACTATTGAGGAGGCTGTTAGAAGTAACATATTTGAAGATATTGTTGTATCAACGGATTCAACAAAAATAGCAGAAGTAGCTAGGCTTTATGGTGCCAATGTACCTTTTTTAAGGCCAAAGGAGCTTGCCCTTGATGATTCACCAACTATGGATGCCATTTTTCATTGTTTAGATTATATGATAAATAATGGAAAAAAGTACGATATAATAATGCTTTTACAGCCTACATCCCCTCTAAGGCAATGGTATCATATAAAGGAAGCCTACGAACTTTTTAATGAAAAGCAAGCAGACTTTGTTATAAGCCTATGTGAATGTGAACACTCTCCACTCTGGACAAATACAATTGATGAGGATTTAAGGATGGATAATTTCATCAGACAAGAAATAAAAAATGTAAGAAGGCAAGATTTAGCCACATACTACAGGTTAAATGGTGCTGTATATGTGGCTAAAGTGGATAAGCTCCTTGAGGAAAAGAGCTTCTTTGGTAGAAATAGCTATGCTTATATTATGAATAAATATTCCTCGGTAGATATTGACTCTATAGAGGATTTTGAGTTTGCAGAGTTTGTTTTAAATAGAAGGTAATAAGAATCAAGCATAATTGATTCTTTTTTAATAGATAGACCGATAAATGGTAACAAAGTCCTTTCTAAATAATTATTGAATTAATCTACTCTCAAAATTCTGTCGGCATTTAATTATGAATACAAATTTTAAAAAGAGGTGCTTCTGATGACATTTAGGGATGTTGAGATATTATTTATAAACGCTGAAAGCACAATTAAAGAGGCTATGGAAGTTATAGATAAAGGGGCAAAGGGCATTGCCCTCATAGTGGATAAAGAAAAGAGATTGCAGGGGATATTAACAGACCCGGATATAAGGAGAGCCATACTTAGAGGTGCTTCCCTTGATGATTTAGTGAAAAAAATAATGAATGAGCAATATACTTTTCTAACTAAAAATTATACCCAGACCTTAGTTAAATCTGTTTTTGAGCATAAAAAAATAAAACAGATACCCGTTTTAGATGACAATATGAGAGTAGTAGAACTAATCTTATATCATGAAATATATAGTAAGCCTGCAAAGGAAAACTGGGCTATCATTATGGCAGGGGGCCTTGGAACAAGACTCAGACCCCTTACAAATGAGGTGCCTAAACCGATGCTTCATGTGGGAGCAAAGCCTATACTTCAAACTATAATAGAACAGCTTAAATCCTATGGATTTATAAATATAATCCTTAGTTTAAATTACAAAGGCGATATGATAGAGGATTATTTTCAAGATGGCTCGAACTTCGGTGTAAATATAAAATATATAAAAGAGAGTAAAAGACTAGGAACTGCTGGTGCTATTTACATAGCAAAACAGTTTTTAGATAAATCATTTTTTGTAATAAATGGAGATATACTTACAAGATTAAACTTTGAAGAATTTATAAAATATCACATGAAAAATAAAAACTGTATCACTATCGGTACGAGGAAACATAAAGTCCACGTTCCCTACGGTGTCGTTAGCCTTCGGGATGAAAAGATTGTCTCTTTGAAAGAAAAGCCTTCCCTAGACCTATTTGTAAACGCGGGGATATATTGCTTAGAGCCAAGAGTAATCCAATCAATACCAGAAGATGATTACTTTGATATTACTGAACTTATAAATATATACCTAAATAATAATAGTAATGTAGGCAGTTTTCCAATCACTGAATATTGGATGGATATAGGTCAAATAGATGACTATAGGCGTGCCAATGAGGATTATTACGAGATTTTTTTAGATGAAGTCGGTATAAAGTAGCACTACTATAAATTCCATGGAATAATATTATTATTTGAAAAATTTGTCTCTTAATGAAAGTAGTATTAAATTTATAGAAAAATATACCGATATATTAATTAGAAAATATTTTCAGGAGGGTTGAAGGATGAAGTTAGATGGTGTTGCACACACATCTTCTGCTAATAGTTTAAATCCTAGTAAAGCTTCAGAAACTCTTTCTAATGAAGTGAAGCAGCAAAATGAAATTCAAAAAAATAACCCAAAAGAGAATGAGTTAGGTAATGAAAAGCTGAGTAAAAAAACGATAAAAGAGGCCATTGAAAACACTAATAGGAAGCTTGTATCTACTGACAGAAAATTTGAATTTAGCATAAATGAGGAAACTAACGATGTCATTATAAGGGTTATAAACAAAGAAACAGATGAGGTAATCAGAGAAATTCCATCGGAAAAGATACTGGATATGGTGGCAAAGATGATGGAGCTTGCAGGATTATTTATTGATGAAAAGAGGTAATTAAAGGAGGGATTCACCATGAGTTATTATGTAGGTAGTACTACTACAAGAATAACAGGCATGTATTCTGGATTTGATACGGATCAGCTTGTTAAGGATCTTATCAAATCAGAAAGTATGAAAGTTGATAAGTATAAGCAACAAAAGCAATATTTAGAGTGGCAGCAGGAATCGTATAGGGATATAATAGCTTCATTAAAAGAATTTGAATCCAAGTATTTTAACTATAGCAGCCCTGCTACTAACCTATTGTCAAGTTCAACCTTCAATGGATATGTAGCTAATATGGGAAGTACAGATGACGAAAGATATATAGAAATAAGCAGTGCCTTAGGTGCAGTAACAGGAAACTATACTATTAGCAATGTTAGTATAGCTAAGAGTGCTAGAGCAGAGGGAACTGGTATCTCAGCAGGAAGTATAGAGAGTGGCTCTTTAGCGCCCTTCCCCACCATTAGTAGTGCAAATGATAATAATGAAATAACTGTGACTTTGAATGGTGTAAGTAGAGAGATAACTATAGACGATGGAATGGCAGATATAAATTCATTGAGAAATAATTTACAAACTAAAATTGATGACGAATTTGGAAGTGGAAAGATTACAGTTGGAGTAAATGGAGACAAGCTTACTTTTGCTACTGCTTCAACTACGGATACAATGACAGTAGACTATGCATATAATGAAGGGTACGACCTATTTGGGAGTACAATTCTTTCAGGTAAAGTTATTGATAATCAGAACAATAAATTTAAGCTAACCTTGAATGGAGTATCACAGGATATAACCTTAGCAACTGGTACATATGCTACCTCCAGTGATTTGCAGGATGAGATTCAAAGCAAGATAGACTCTGCCTTTGGAGCTGGAAATGTAAGAGTAGTAAATAGCAACAATAAACTATCCCTAAAGGCCATTGATGGAACAAAAAATGCTACTTCTGCGGACTGGAAGGGATGGGATACCTTTGTAGTTAATGATACAGGAAATACTGTAGATAGTTCCAATAATAACTTTACAGTAACCATAGATGGCAAGGATTATAATATTTCCCTTGCTGAAAAGGATTACACTAAGGAAGATTTAGTTAGTGCAATTCAAGGTAAAGTTGATAGTAGTAAGGTGTTAGTTACAGTTGACAATGCCACTGGAAATTTAAGATTTGAAGCATTATCAGGCCAGACCCTATCTACAGATAAGATTCAAAGTAGCGGTCTTCAAGCTTTAAACTTAGATGGCGTAAACAGTTCAAATAAAATAGATTTAAAAGCTAACTTAACTGATATAAAGGATAATTTTGCTACTCCATTAGTTCCTGGAGCGGGAGATATTATTGAGTTTACCATTAACGGTGAGAGTTTTTCCTTTGATGGGGCAAGTACATCTATTAATGAAATAATGTCAAGTGTTAATAGCAATCAAAATGCCGATGTGAGAATGATGTATGATGAGCTTGCAGACAAAATCCTTGTTGAAAGTAAGGATACAGGAGCTACTTCAAAGGTAGAAATAACAGATGTTAGTGGAAACTTTATGACGGCTTTGGGCCTGAATGGAGCATCCCAAAGTGGTAGTGATGCTAGTATAGACTTAGATGATGGAAGCGGGTCTCAAACCATATCTCGTTCTACTAATGAGTTTACTGTAAATGGTATAAGGTATAACTTAAAAGAAGATTATACTGGAAATATTAGTTTCAGGGTTGAAGGAGATTCTAATGACTTATATGATAAGATAAATGAATTTGTAGAAGATTACAATAAAATTATTGAAGATATAAATGGAAAGTTGAAAGAGAAAAAAGATTATGACTATAAGCCTCTTACAGACGCTCAAAGAGACGGAATGAGTGAAAAAGAAATAGAACAGTGGGAAGAGCAGGCAAAAAGTGGTATACTTAGAGGAGACAGAACATTACGTAGATTAGTAAACGATATGAGAGATATTATGTATGAAGCTGTAGATGGAACTGCTTTATATCAAATAGGTATTACTACTAGTTCAAACTATAAAGATTCTGGTAAGCTTATAATAAATGAGAACAAGCTTAGAGGAGCCATAGAGGATAATCCTGATGCAATTGCTAATTTATTTACTAAAGAAGATGAGGGACTAGCAAACAAGTTACAGGATGTCTTAGAGAATAATGTTTCAACTAGAACCAACGTCAATGGGCATAAGGGCATGCTTTTAGAGAAAGCAGGAATGTTGGGAGATAGAAGTGTAAACAGCAATATATTGAGCGATCAAATCTCCCGTTACGATGATATGATAGCTGATATGATAGATGGCTTAATTAAAAAGGAAAATCATTATTATAATATGTTCGCAAAAATGGAAAGCGCCCTTGCAGAAATGCAGGCTCAGACTAGTTGGCTTACAAATCAAATGGGATAGAATTTTAGTATAATTACTAGGAGGTAAAGATGTGGTAAACAATGCTTATAGTCAATATAAAAAATCTTCTATAATGACAGCTCCTCCTGAAGAATTAGTTCTTATGCTATATAACGGTGGGATGAAGTTTTTAAAAAGGGCCATGATTCATCTAGAGGATGGTAATTTAGAGGGTTGCCATGTAGCTGTAATTAGGGCACAGGATATAGTTATAGAGTTTATGTCTAAGGTTGATACCGATTATGAGGTTGGAAAAAACCTATTTAGCCTATATGATTATATGTATAGAAGGCTAATAGAGGCAAACGTACAGAAGGACATGAAGATAATTGAGGAAGTATATAATATGTTTAAGGAACTTAAAGAAACATGGGAGGAAGCCATAAAAATTGTTAGAAAAAATAAAAAATAATGAGATTAATAACCTAGTAGAAATATTAAATATTAAACTAAAACTATTACAAGATATCTACGATTTAACCCGTAAACAGAGTAAAATGTTAAATGATGAGGATGTAGATTCCTTTATTAAAATAATCGAGAGAAAAGATTTAAGAATAAAGAAGATAAATGAGCTAGATAAAAGGTATAAAAGTAATCTGAAGGAAATAAGAGAAGAGTACAGTACAGAGGACTTAAATGACATAAAAAGCTCTAGTGAAATCCTGGTTTTAGAAGAAAGTATACAAGAAATACTTAAGAATATATATGGCTTTGATAAATCTAATAGGGAAAGATTTGATGTTGAGTTCAATAAAATGAGAAGTAGTATGGTAGATGTAAAAAAGAGTAGGAAAGTTACTTCTAGCTATTATAAAATGCCTACTCAACTAGGAGGGCATTTTATTGATAAAAAAAGATAGAGACTTGAATTGGAGGGATACTGCCTATGGAAGTTAATTCTTATCAAGTGGAAAATCTACAGAGTATTCAAAGTACTTTAAGCTTAGCTGCAATGGACATGGCGATGGGACAGGGTGCCCAGGTTATGACTGCAATGATTGAGGACATGGAACAAATTTCTAAAGCCTTAGAAAGATCCGTAACACCCCATAAGGGCGGCAGTATAGACATTAGACTATAATCTCTAAAAGCAAGTAGGGTGGATGCCCTACTTGCTTTTAAATATATATAGATGTGTGATTGAAAATATTAACGTACTCAATCAGCCGCTGAGAATCCTTTAGGCTCATGCTATAAATCTGTTTATAGATAGGTAATAGAAGGTAAAACAGATTTATAAAAGAGTCTCTGATGAAGAGTTAAAAGGAAGACTCTTTTGAAACACATATACGGAAATTATAAATATATATATTTAAAAGGTCTATAATTCCCTATGTGTTATAAAAATCG
>JAKSBP010000393.1 GCA_022361035.1 Clostridia bacterium | reverse complement strand
AAGAAGCAGTTATAGATTTAAATGTTATAGTTGAATATGGTATAAAGATACCTGATGTAGCTTGGAAGGTACAAGAGAATGTAAAAAGTGCTATAGAAACTATGACTGGTCTTAGGGTTGTAGAAGTAAATATCCACGTTCAAGGAGTTTATATACCAAAACAAGAAGAAAAAGAAATGGTTGAGGAAGAATAAATTAATATTTTAAATTTATAGGCTAACTCTCCTTGATTTAGAAGGAGAGTTAGTTTAGTTTTGTAATTTTAAAAGTTTTATTTGATACGCTAGTCTATGTTTTCATGGAAGATTTTATTATATTTAATTAAACATTTAGATAGGTAAAACTATATTATTATGTATTTTATGATAATATTGGTAAAAAATAAGATTTAAGAAAGCTGATAATTTTAATTTAGCAAAATTGTCTATATCAATATTATTTTTAAAATTTATTTTGAATGTTAGTGTTGTTTAACTGTACTTAAATTTTAAAATATTTATTTAAATATGAGATGTAAAATGTTATAAATAAAAATTTAAGAGTCAGTAGTTGGTTTTTATAAGTAAAAAGGTTTTTAATGAAATAAGGAGGATACAAATGAGTAGAAGAACGGCAAGGGAAACTGCTATGCATGCATATTATCAAATGGAAATTCATAAGGACTGTGGAGAAGATGTAGCCAAAACATATATTGACGAAACAGTAAGTAATGAGGGTGATAAAAAATATATCAATGAGATGATTCATCTTTTTATTGAAAATAAAGGAGCCATAGATAAAAATATAAATGACAACTTAAAGGGATGGAGTATAGAAAGGTTATCGAAAATAGATCTAGCTATACTAAGGATTAGTTTAGTGGAAATGCTTTTTAGGGATGATATTCCTGTGAAGGTCTCAATAAATGAGGCTATTGAATTGGGGAAGCGATATGGTACTGAAGAATCTTCTAGCTTTATAAGCGGTCTTTTGGGCTCTGTGGCTAAAATAGGAGATATGGATGAATAAATATATTTTAGGTATTGATACTAGTGCATATACTACTTCAATGGCTGTTGTAAATGAGAAAAAGGAGCTTCTAATTGACGAAAGGATTGCTTTAGAGGTTAAGAAGGGTCGTAGAGGATTGAGGCAATCGGAGGCTATCTTTCAACATATGAAAAATATTCCTTTAATTTATGGAAAGATTTCGAAGAAAATTAATTTAAAGGAGATTGATAAAGTTTGCTGCAGCACTAAGCCTAGAAATTTAGAAAATTCGTATATGCCTGTATTTCTATCTGGTCTATCCTTTGGAAAGGTTGTTTCAGCAACTTTAAATATTCCCTTTGAAGAGTATAGCCATCAAGAAGGACATATAGAAGCTGCTAAATGGTCGTCCAATGCTTTAATTAATGATGAATTTATTGCATTACATATTTCTGGAGGAACTATGGAAATGCTGAAAGTAGTAAAGGAAAAAAACAAGTATGAATGTGAAATTATAGGTGGAACTATGGATATTAGTGCTGGACAACTTATAGATAGAATAGGAGTTATGATGGGACTAGCCTTTCCTGCCGGTAAAGAGTTAGATGAAATTTCAAAAAATGGTGTGTATGGTAAGATAAAGCTTCCACTAAGCACAAAGGGCACATACATTAATTTTTCTGGGGCAGAAACCTATACAAAGAAGATTATAAGTGAAGGTAATGAAAATATTGGTGATATAGCTATATCATTATTTGATATTATTTATAAGTCTTTATATAAAATTATATGTAGTGCTGTATCCTTATATGGGATAAATGAAATTTTGGTAGCAGGTGGAGTTGCATCGAATAGGTTTTTGAGAGATAATTTATATAGGGAATTAAATAAAAAAGGAATTAATATCCATTTTTGCGAGATGGAGTTTTGTACAGATAATGGAGTGGGTATAGCTTTATTGGGTACATATGATTTGTAATTATATTCTAGAGCCGTAGAATATAGTATTTTATATAAATTAGCTTTTCGTGCTAGTAAATTGTAAATTATCATTATGCAGTAGTTTAAAGTAAATTATAAAAATTATTATAGCTCCTAAAGGTTTTATAATTTCATATATATTATAAAAGTTCACCGAAGGGAAATCTGAAAGTCAGCTTCCTTCTATTGAGTTTCTAAGTCACACATCTATTAAAGATATCTAGCTTTAAACCTTTAATTTGTATAATTATTTTTTCGTTGAATATTGAAAGTTTTAAAGTTGTGTATCTTTAAATTAAGAATATTGGAGGCAAGTTTTAAACAATGGGAATTAGAACTTTAACAGTATCTGAGTTGAATAGTTATTTAAAAAGAATATTGATGTATGATCCTATTTTAAATAATCTAATTATAAAGGGAGAGATATCAAACTTTAAGCTACATAACAGTGGCCATTGTTATTTTTCATTAAAGGATAGAAACAGTAAGTTAAGATGTGTAATGTTTAATAATGACTTTAGAGAGCTTAAGTTTTTACCAGAGGATGGGATGAATGTAATTGCTAAGGGCAATGTGTCGGTATACGAAAGAAATGGTGAATATCAGTTGTACGTTAATAGTTTAGAGCAGGTGGGGCTGGGAAAGCTTTATTTGGAGTTTGAAAAGTTAAAGGATAAACTGTCTGAGGAAGGATATTTTGATGAGGATAGAAAGAAAGATATTCCATTTTTCCCTAAGAGGATTGCAGTAATAACTTCACCCACTGGTGCTGCTATTAGAGATGTTATTTCCGTCATAACCAGAAGAAACAATCTAGTTGACATACTTATCTTTCCAGTTTTAGTACAGGGTGAAAGGGCCCCCTTACAAATAGTACAGGCAATAGAAAAACTAAATGGGCAGAGTGATATTGATTTAATTATTTTGACAAGGGGCGGTGGCTCTATAGAAGAATTATGGGCATTTAATGAAGAGGTCGTTGCCCAGGGTATACTTAATTCAAAGATACCTATAATTTCTGCAGTAGGACATGAAACGGATTTTACTATATCTGATTTTGTTTCGGATTTACGGGCACCTACTCCCTCGGCTGCAGGAGAATTAGCAGTACCACCTTTAATTGAAATAAAGAGTACAATGGATTATTTCTATAACAACCTTAAAAATAGTACCTTAAATAGATTTGTAAATTTCAAGGACAATTTAGATAATTATAATGAGGAAAGAATGAGAAAATATTTATCTTTTAAGATAAAAGACAATCAACAAACCTTAGATTATCTATATACAGGCTTTAAGAATAATGTGTTTAGTAAAATTGATCTATATAAGGAGATACTTATTTCTCTAGGTGACAACCTAAATAATTTAAGTCCTCTTGCGACGATGGAAAGGGGCTACAGTGTCTTATTAAGGGATGAGGAAAATAAGACTATCGTCAATGTAGAAGAAGTAAATGTAGGAGATAAAGTTAAGGTATTATTAAGTAATGGTATATTAAAGTGTACTGTTGATGATACTCAGAAAGGGGAAAGTATTTTTGAAAGAAAACAAGAAGGATAAAAATAAAGGGGACTTTGAGGGGAATTTAAGGAGATTAAAGGAAGTTGTAAGGCTTTTGGAAGAGGGTAATTTATCCTTAGAAGAATCTTTAAAATATTTTGAAGAGGGAGTAAAGCTTTATAGAGATTGTAATAATGTCCTAAATAATGCACAGCAAAAAATTTCCTTGCTATTGGAAGAGGATAATATTATAAAAGAAAAACCTTTTTTAGTTGGTGAGGAGGATTAAGATGGATTTTAAATCACAGCTTTTACAAAGAAAAGGTAGAGTAGAAGATAACCTGAGTATATATTTTAAAGATAAGTCCGGATTTCAAAAGCTCCTTATTGAAGCCATGGAGTATAGCATAAATGCTGGAGGAAAAAGATTAAGACCTATACTGCTGCTAGAGGTTTGTGAGATGCTTGGGGGCAATATAGATGATGCATTACCCTTTGCATCAGCCATTGAAATGATACATACTTACTCATTAATCCATGATGATTTACCTGCTATGGATAATGATGATTACAGGAGAGGTAAGCCTACAAACCATAGGGTATATGGTGAAGGGATTGCGATTTTAGCAGGGGATGGTCTTTTAAATTTAGCCTTTGAAATAATGCTGGAAAAAATTTATATAAATCCTCATCTCTATGAGAGAGGTATAAAAGCAATGCACGTAATATCTAGGTCATCAGGTGTTAATGGAATGATAGGAGGTCAAGTTGTTGATTTAGAATCAGAGGGAAAAAAAGTGAATAAGGAACTCCTTAATTTTATTCATCTTAATAAAACCTCAGCAATGATAGAAGCATCTATTAAAGCCGGTGCAATAATAGGGAGAGCTGGTAAAAGGGAGTATAGAGACTTGGAAAACTATGGAAAAACCGTTGGCTTGGCATTTCAAATTATTGATGATATTCTTGATGTTGTAGGTGATGAGACTAAACTAGGAAAAAAAATAGGTAGTGATGTCCATAATGGCAAATCTACTTATCCTTCCCTATATGGCATTGAAGAATCAAAGAAAATAGCCTTTAATCTATTAGAGAGAAGCATGACATCCCTGGATGGATTTGGTAAAGAGGCTGATTTTTTAAGGGAGCTTGTAGAGTTTTTAAAAGTTAGGGAATATTAAATTAAGGGGGAAATTAAGTGTCATATTTTAATGAAGTTTTTAAAAATGAAATATTGAATGTATCCCTTACCTCCTGGTTTATAGCACAAGGAATCAAGGTTATTTTGACAATCCTCACTAAAAAGAAGTTTGATTTATATAGATTTGTTGGATCAGGTGGAATGCCAAGTTCTCACTCATCTATGGTAATGGGGCTATCCACTGCTGTGGGTCTTAAAACTGGATGGAGTTCTGTTGCATATGGTATTTCTTTAGTATTTGCTTTGATAATAATGTATGATGCGTCAGGGGTAAGAAGGGCCGTTGGTAAGCAGGCCATAATATTAAATAAGATATTAGAAGATAAACATAGACATATTCCCATAGGAGAGAGAAGACTAAAGGAACTTATAGGGCATACACCTGTAGAGGTTTTTGCCGGTGCACTTTTAGGGATAATAATTGCTAATTTGATGATTTAAGGTTATAGTTAAAAAATAGAGGGTATTAATTAATGAAGCATACTTTAGTAAACATTAGAGGAAGTTTGAAAGATGATTTTATGTCTAAATTTTATCTTGACATATTTTCCAATCTTATCATTTGAATTAACTTGTATTTTATGTTATAATGGCATCTACACTTGAGAGGTGCAGTATTCTAGTCAGAGCTTCTAATTCTGAAGGCGGGGCTAAAAATCCGTCAAAGGGCACATCGATGAAGTTCCTGGTATTGGCTTGTGACGCCCAGTCGGGGGTTGATGCTGGGAGTAAGGATTAGGGGGCGATCCACAATGGCATGTGGGCGTTGACCCTCTATCCGCGGAGACCTAAATTAATTAAAATAATTTAGGATGAACCTGCAATGTGGTAGTTTATCTGCTGCGTGCAGTGTAGCCTGCCTTGAGTGGGATAGGTAGATAGATACGTATAAGCCTTTGTTCTATGGGCCCATAAAACCAAGGTATTTGTATTTTAAACCTACTCTGCAAAAGAGGCTAGGAATTAGTTTGCCTGTAGAGGAAAACTCCTAGACTGTTCCACCTTGGAGATATATTAAGGATTACAGTGCAGACTTAGTGGTAATCTAGTTTTATATTTGGCGACAATATAAATATGGGTTTAATGGGAAACCGCTGATCCGGCAACGGAACAGTACCCATATGGGAAATCCTACTAGACCTAAGCCGCAAAGTTTACTTAATATATTACCCTCAAGTGCACCAACTGATGGCATTTGCTATCAGTTTTTTTGAGTACATAATAAAAGTATAGGGACATATTAGGGGCTTGATTTCTATAATTTGAGAAAATTTCATGATTTTAGCCTGGGACAATTCCGTGTAAATAGGATATATTTTTAGTTTTGATTCAGATATTTAATTTAAATCTAATTTCAAGCTAGAAGAATTGACCTAAGGTAAAGGACGTGTTGTAGATTGACTAAGAGGAAGGTAGAGAATAAAAAGAATAATGGAATGTTAGCAAATATAAAGGATTATAATTTTAAATGGGTAGTTAATATTACAATAATAACTTTTATTTTGGCTGTATTTATGAGTTTTTCTTCAGAGGCATTACTCAGAAGTGCTTCAATATTTATTGCCTTTTTTATATTGATAGTGATTGTTTTTTTGGGAATAGTATCGGATTTAATCGGTATAGCCGTTGCAACGGCTGACGAAAAACCATTTCATTCTATGGCCTCAAACAAAATAGGTGCAGCAAAATTTGCAATTAAATTGATAAAAAATGCTGGCCCTGTATCCAACTTTTGTAATGACGTTATTGGAGATATAGCAGGAATAATTAGTGGAGCTGCTGGAGCTATAATACTAGTTCAAGTGAGCAATAGATACCATGGTATTAATACTGCCGCCTATAGCATTACATTAAGTGGAATTGTTGCAGCTATAACAGTGGGTGGAAAAGCGTTGGGGAAAGAGATTGCTTTAAAGAAATCTAAGGAGATAGTGTTTTTTGTTTCTAAAATACTTCTTTGGCTGGATGTTAACTTAAAAATAAATATAATGCCTGAGGATATGAAAAAAAAGTAAAAAATTAGGGGTATGAATTTTATGATTTTCTTCCATGGATAACCACAAAAAATTAAACGTTAAAGAAAGTGAGGTAAACTCCTTTGGATAAACTTATTGATAATATTAATTCACCAAAAGATTTAAAGAAATTAAATTACGACGAACTAGTTAAACTCAGTAAAGAAATAAGAAAATTGCTATTAGATTCTGTTTCAAAGACAGGGGGGCATCTGGCTTCAAATTTAGGAATTGTAGAACTCACTGTTGCTATCCATAAAGTATTTAATAGTCCAAAGGATAAAATAATTTGGGATGTTGGACATCAATCCTATGTACATAAAATTATTACTGGAAGAAGAGATGATTTTAACACCCTTAGACAATTTCAAGGACTCAGTGGTTTTCCAAAATGCAATGAAAGTGTTCACGATCCCTTTGAAACTGGTCACAGCAGCACATCAATTTCTGCTGGGTTAGGTATGGTGATGGCAAGAGATTTAAAGGGAGATAATCACTCAGTTTTATCAGTTATTGGTGATGGAGCATTGACTGGAGGGATGGCCTTTGAAGCCTTGAACCATGCGGGACATTCGGGAAAGGATTTTATTGTCATCTTAAATGATAATGAAATGTCAATTTCTGAAAACGTTGGTGGACTATCTAAATACTTAAATAGATTGAGAATAGACCCTGTATACTTTAAAGTGAAGGACGATGTGGAACAGATACTTAGCAAGATACCGGCTATAGGTAAATCAGTAGTTAAAACTGCCAATAAGGCAAAGGATACTATAAAGTATTTCCTTGTCCCAGGTATGCTCTTTGAAGAGCTTGGATTTACCTATATAGGTCCCGTTGACGGTCATGATATAAAGGAGTTAATTGAGGTTTTAAAGGGAGCAAAGCGTGTAAAAGGGCCGGTGCTACTTCATACTATAACCACAAAAGGAAAGGGCTATAGATTCTCTGAAAAGTATCCCGATAAGTTTCACGGTATAGGACCCTTTAATCTAAAGACAGGGAAAAAGCTTAATACTTCAAAGGGGCTAACTTACTCTCAAATATTTAGCAAATCCTTACTGGAAATAGCTGAGGAAAAATCTGAAGTTGTAGCTATTACTGCTGCCATGCCATCGGGTACGGGACTTTATGAGTTTGCGGAAAAATATCCAGAAAGATTTTTTGATGTTGGAATAGCTGAACAGCATGGAGTAACCCTTGCGGCAGGCTTGGCTGCCAGTGGATTGCGTCCAGTATTTGCAGTGTATTCTACCTTTTTACAAAGAGGATATGATCAGATACTTCATGATGTCTGTCTACAGAATCTCCCTGTAGTTTTCTGCATAGATAGAGCGGGTATTGTTGGTCAGGATGGAGAAACCCATCATGGAGTTTTTGATATATCTTATTTAAGTAATATTCCCAACCTAAAACTAGCTTCACCTAAGGATGGAAATGAACTTAGAGCAATGATAAAGTACGCCTTTAGCCAGAAAAGTCCTATTGCAATAAGATATCCTAAGGGTGTAAGTAGAGAATTGGATATGAAAAATAATATTGATGACATATATGGGGAAAGGGCTGAAGTGATTTTAAAGGGAAAGGATATTTGTATTATTGCTATAGGAAAAATGGTGGAAACAGCATTAGATTTAGCTAAACGTCTTAAGGAGGATGGTATAGAAAGTACAGTTATAAATGGAAGGTTTGTTAAGCCCCTTGACGAAGAAACTATACTGTCTAGTATTAAAGATATAAATTCTTTAATCACCCTTGAAGACAATGTGAAAATAGGAGGATTTGGAAGTCAAATATTAGATATGTTGAATAGAAATAATATCAAAAATAAGAATGTAAAAATATTTGCTTTTCCTGATAAATTCATTGAACATGGAGATAGTAAACAGCTTTTTAAACATTATAACTTAGACTCTGAGGGCATATATAAACAAGTGATTAAAGGAATGAAGCTTAAATAGGTGAAAAAGAGCTGAGATGTAAGGAGAAAAATATGAAAGAAAAAGTAAGGATAGATGCTTTGCTGGTCGATAGACAATTTTTTGATACACGTGAAAAGGCTAAAAGAGCACTTATGTCTGGCATCATCTACGTAAATAGCCAATTGATAGATAAGCCCGGTATGAAGGTTAAAGTAGATTCCGATATAGAGATTAGAGGTAAAGCTTTGCCCTATGTAAGTAGAGGGGGACTTAAGATTGAGAAGGCCATAAGGGAGTACGGCATTGATCTTCAAAGTTTAACATGTATGGATGTTGGAGCATCAACTGGAGGATTCACAGATTGTATGCTCCAAAATGGTGCAAAAAAAGTTTACGCTGTAGATGTGGGATATGGTCAGCTAGACTGGAAGCTCAGACAAGATGAGAGAGTAGTTTGTATGGAAAGAACTAATGTAAGATATTTGAAACGAGAGGATATTGAGGATGAAATTGATTTTGTATCTGTAGACGTTTCCTTTATTTCCCTAAGGATTGTATTGCCTGTTGTAAAGGAGCTACTAAAGGAAAAGGGGAAAACTATTTTTCTAATAAAGCCTCAATTTGAAGCAGGTAGACAGAAGGTGGGAAGAAGGGGTGTAGTGAGAGAAAAAGAAGTTCACAGGGAAGTTATTGAGGAAATATTGAATTTTGTGATTGAGATGGGTTTAAGTATAAAAGGAATAACATATTCTCCCATAAAAGGGCCTAAAGGCAATATTGAATTTCTTGTCTATGGGCATAATGTAGTAGATTCTAATTTTTCTGATGTTAAAAAATTAGCCCATGATGTTGTAGAAAGTGCCCATAGTGAACTCTAGCTAATATATATTCAACTTTGATGCATAAAGATATCGCAAAAAAAAGGAAATAGGAAAATTTTGTAGAATAATTAAATCATAATGTAAAAAAAGGTTTTCCTATAAAAAATTTTTTTTCCGGGAGGTTTTTATGAAATATTCTAGACATGCTAAAATCCTTGAAATTATTGAGAGTTTTGAGATTGAAACTCAGGAAGAATTAGCTGAAAATTTAAAAAGAAATGGTTTTAATGTTACACAGGCCACTGTATCTAGGGACATAAAAGAGCTTAGATTGATTAAAGTTTTAACTAAAAATGGACGATATAAGTATGCTGCCATTAAACAGCAAGACAATGTTATATCCGATCGTCTATTAAAAATATTTAAGGACACAGTTCTATCAGTGGATTATTCGGGCAACATTATTGTACTGAAAACCCTTAGTGGTGCTGCAAATGCTGCTGCAGAAGCTATTGATGTCTTAGATATAAAGGAAGTAGTAGGAACACTTGCAGGGGATAACACAATATTTGTATTAATCAAAGAGAGTGCTGATAGATACGATATAATGAATCAATTTAAAATGTTGATGAAATAAGGAATGGAGGATTTGTATGCTCCTTGAACTCAATATTGAAAATTTTGTCTTAATTGAAAATGTAAATATTAATTTTGCTGAAGGCTTTAACGTATTGTCTGGCGAAACTGGAGCAGGAAAATCTATTGTAATAGATGCTATTGGGTTAGCATTAGGAGGAAAATCTAGCAAAAACTACGTAAGAACAGGTAAAGATAGAGCAATAATACAACTGGTATTTACTTTTAAAAGAGAAGACATAAGAAATTTGCTTAATGAATATGGAATTAATTGTGAAGATAATATTATTATTTTGAATAGAGAAGTTTTTGATACAGGAAAGAGTATTTCTAGGATAAATGGAAGGATTGTTCAGCTATCCTTTGCCAAAAAGGTAGCAAAACTCCTCATCGATATTTATGGTCAGCATGAACATCAATCTCTTTTGGATGTAGATAATCATATACATATGTTAGATTTATTCGGAAGTGAAATTCTTTTAAGAAATTTAGAGAGTGTAAGTAAAAAATACTCTGAGCTTAAAGAAATTGAGAGAAAGCTTAATTCTCTAAATCAGAATGATAAGGAGAGAGAAAGAAGAATCGATTTAATGAAGTTTCAGATTGAAGAAATTGATTCTTGTAATCTCAAAGTAGAAGAGGATAAGAACCTATCAAAACAGTTTGATTTACTGAAAAATAGTGAAAGTATTTTTACAATTGTAAATAACAGTCATAATAAAATTTCTACAAGCCTAGGTAACGAAGAAACAGTATTAGGGGCATTATCAAGTATTTTAGTAGAATTCGAAAGAATATCCGATTTTGATAAGGAAATTTTAAACTTTAATAAGGAACTTCAAGATATATTCTATAGATTACAGGATATAGCAACGGATATGAGGCGTTATAGTGAAAATATTACCTTTGACTCCGAACTCTTAGTAGAAATAGAGAAAAGGCTTGATACTATAAATAATTTAAAAAGAAAATATGGTAATACTATTGAAGAAATTTTAGAGTATAGAGCTAAATTATGTAAAGAATTAGAAGAATTAGAGGATAGCGCTAATACCATAAACTTTTTAAATGAAAGATTTAAAATATGTAAGGAAGAGTACTTAGAATTAAGTAATAAATTGAGTATACAAAGAAAAAAGATAGCTAAAAAGTTTAAAAGTAGAATGATGAAGGAGTTAAAAGATTTAAACTTTGAGAAAGCAGAATTTGAGGTCAGCATAACTCCTACTTTAGATAGAAATAATGACTGGATATTAACAAAATATGGAATTGATAAAATAGAGTTTCTAATTTCTGCTAACCCTGGTGAGCCATTAAAATCCTTGTCAAAGGTAGCATCAGGTGGTGAGATATCTAGAATTATGTTAGCAATGAAGGTGATATCAGCAAAAATTGATAACATATCTACGTTGATTTTTGATGAAATAGATACAGGAATAAGTGGAGAGACTGCCAATATTGTGGGAGAAAAAATTGCCCTTATATCAAGAAATCATCAAACTATTTGTATTACCCATTTACCTCAAATTGCTGTAATGGCCGATAATCATTTGTTTATCGAGAAGGTTGTATCAGAAAATAAAACCAATACATTGATTAAAAGGCTTGATACCATAGAAAGAATAAATGAAATAAGTAGACTAATTGGAGGAAATAAAATAACGGATTTAACCTTAAAGCATGCTAAAGAATTGCTCAGTATTGCTGATAGTACAAAAAAAAGTTTTATTTCTTAGATATATAAATATATACTTTAAACTGCAAGAAATTGCAGTTTTTTTTATTTTTTAACATAGTAATTATCCTTAGAAGTTTAGCTATTTGCAGCCAAAAATTGAAAGATTTTAATATAAGATATATGGAATAATGATTTTAAAAATAGGCTAAATTATAAATAGAGTCTCATATTTTAAATTTAAAAAAATAGAATTTTTAGAAATTTATGGTTATGGGGAGTGATTAATGTATTAGGGAGTGGTTTTTTTTGACACACAAGAAGAAAAGAATAATTATCTTTTCAGTTTTTTTTATATTCTTTGGTTTTATATTTTTAAATGTAGCAGAGTTTTTATACTATCCTGTTCAAATAAATGTTGTTGAAGGGCAAGGACAGATTTTAGATATTAAGTATCCCTTCAATATTATAAATAGTGAAGATAATCAGATTGTTGAAATTTCTAAAAAAAATGATGAAGCTAAAAATAAAAGTCAAATAAAGATTATACCACTCAAAAAAGGAAGGACGAATCTTCAGATACAGTTATTAGGAATATTACCAATAAAAAAGTTAGAAGTCGATGTATTTCCTAAGTTAAAGTTAATACCCGGAGGAAACTCTATAGGTGTAAAGTTAAATACGAAGGGTGTATTAGTTGTAGGTTTAGAGGAAATAGAGGGTTATGACAGCAAAAAATATAATCCTGGATATGATGGAGGACTTAGAATAGGAGATAATATCGTTGAAATAGATGGCGTTAAAGTAAGGAATGCGGATCATGTGAGTGAGCTTATAAATAGAAATAAAGGTAAAGAAATAAAGGTAAGTGCAAAGAGAAATGGGAATTCCTTAACTTTTAAAATTAGTCCTGTTAAAAGCAAAGTATACAATGACTACAAAATAGGACTCTGGGTGAAGGATAAGACTGCGGGAGTAGGAACATTAACTTTTATTGAACCAAGAACAAAAATATATGGAGCATTAGGCCATGCTATATCCGATGCTGAAACAGGTAAAATTTTACCTGTTGGAAAGGGTGAGATTTTAAGGTCAAGGGTGGTTTCAATAAAGCAAGGAAAAAGAGGTAAAGCAGGTGAAATAAGAGGTATTTTTTTAGAAACTACAGAACCCTTAGGGGTACTTAAGAAGAATACGGATTACGGTATATATGGAACAATGTATGAAAGATTGAAGAATCCTATCTATAAAAAACCGATTGAAATTGCCATGCAGCATGAAATTAATTTAGGACCAGCTAAAATATTAACTACCACCGATGATAATAGTATTAAGGAATATGATGTTGTAATAGAAAAGATTAATATTCAAAGAAAGTTAAGTAATAAAAGCATGATAGTTAGAATTGTTGATGAAGAGCTTTTAAGAAAAACTGGAGGCATAGTTCAAGGGATGAGTGGAAGTCCAATTATACAAAATAATAAGATTATTGGTGCAATAACTCATGTCTTTGTAAATGACCCAACAAAGGGATATGGTATATATATTGAATGGATGTTAAAGGAATCTGGAGTAGAATCCTTTAATAAAAAGGGACTTGCCAATACTGGCTAAATAAGGAAGCGATTTAAGTGAAAGAGACTTAAATCGCTTTTAAATTGATGCAGTAGCATATATTAGCTTCACTGTTTATTAGCACAACAGATTAACTTCTCAAAAAGTTACTTGCTGCATATAGTTTAAAAATCCCACAAGTTATAACATATGTATTATGGAATTTCTTAAATTTGTCATAATATTTAGATTTTTTTGTCAGCTTCATGAAATTCTTTTAAAGGGTTTATATATTATTGTCAAAAATAAAAAAATAACAGTTGTATACTAAATTATAGTGATGTATTTTCTTGAAAATAAAAAAAACAGAAGGATATTTATTATTTATGTCGAATTCAACATTTATGCGTATTATAACATATTATTAAGGGGGTTATTTTGTGAAAGAAAGAATAAAAATTTTAATCGCAGATGATAATAAAGATTTCTGTGATATCTTGTTTGAATACTTGAGCAAGCAAAATGATTTAGAGATTGTTGGGGTGGCTAAGGATGGAATAGAAGCTATAGAGATTTTATCGCAAACTACGCCAGATGTAATGATTCTTGATATTATTATGCCGCACCTTGATGGGTTAGGCGTACTTGAAAGAATGCATTCATTAGATACACCTAGAATACCTAAGGTTATAATCCTTTCTGCTGTAGGGCAAGACAAAATTACTCAGAAAGCAATAAATTTAGGTGCTGACTACTACGTTGTAAAGCCCTTCGATTTTGAAGTATTTATCAAGAGAATTAGACAATTGATGGGTAATGCTGACTCAAATATTCAAAGAAGAAGAGCCTTAAAGGATCATAGTTTTTCTGGCTTAGATAAACCACATAAGAACATGTCCATTGAAGCTGAAATTACAAACATAATCCATGAAATTGGTGTTCCAGCACATATAAAAGGATATTTATATTTAAGAGAAGCCATAGGTATGGTTGTTGAAAATATTGAATATTTAAGTGCTGTTACCAAGGAATTGTATCCTAACATAGCTCAAAAGTTTAATACCACACCTAGTAGAGTAGAAAGGGCAATAAGGCATGCAATTGAAGTTGCTTGGAGTAGAGGAAAAATAGATACGATTAATAGATTGTTTGGTTATACTGTACATAACGGTAAGGGTAAGCCAACTAACAGTGAGTTCATTGCCATGGTTGCTGATAAACTTAGAATTGAGCAGAAAATAGGATAGAGTCCTTCGAGGGTTATTGATATTATAATATACCAAAATTCTTTAAGGGATTACAATAATAATTTTATATAATATGAAAAGGGCACCTTTTATTTATAGGTTTAAGATAACTATAAATGAAAGGTGTTCTTTTATTGTTTAAAAACTTAAGGATTTTTTTGAATCTCTTTGTTCCTATTCTCTTTTGAAATATTTTGTATTATAAAAAATCCCTTTCGACTTCATAGTGTGACAGATTTTTATAAATTTAATTATTATAATAGACATATATTATATACAACTTGAATAATTAATAGTAAGTAGTATTGTCTCTTTATACATAGAGGTGAGAAAATGATTGAGATATATGCTGAATACTTATTTCTAGAAAATTTTATTATGAATTTTTTAATTCTCCATATAACAAGTTATTTTTGCAAATACCAAGGGAAAACCTTTAAGTTAGTATTAGGAGCAGGGGTTGGAGCATTATATTCCTTTATAATATTTTTCCCCTCTTTACACTTTTTTCTTTCATTTACTATGAAACTAGTTGTATCTATGCTAATAATGGTTGTAACATTTACTCCGGAGAAGTTTAGGGATTTTTTTAAGTACTTAAGTATTTTCTACTTAGTATCCTTTGCTTTCGGAGGTACTGCCTTTGCCTTATTTTATTTTACAGATTTTAATACAATACTGAGTAATGGAATATTTTACACTAATAATTTTAGTTTCAGAGCTTTATTTTATTCTGGGGCTGTAGCCTATATATTAATTGCAGTGAGTATAGGATTTATAAAGAATAAAGTCAATAAGGAAAATTTATATAAAGAGATTATTATTGAGTTTGATAGTAGGAGCAAGGAAATAAATGCATTAATTGATACAGGAAATTCACTCTCAGACCCAATATCGAAATTTCCTGTAATAGTAGTTGAATATAGTGCCATAGAAGAATTGCTGCCCCAAGGAATAAGAAGTATCTTTAAAGATGAGAATTTTAATAGACTTGAAAGGATGGCTGCAATATTACAAAACTCATCTTGGATGAATAGATTTAGAGTAATACCCTTCACTTCATTGGGTATGGAAAATGGCATGTTAATAGGTTTTAAGCCTGATAAGGTAACATTGAAGATGAAAGAGAATGAAATAAACATAAATAAAATTATCATTGGAATAAGTACTAATAGATTATCAAGGAATGGAGATTATAGAGCTCTATTAAATCCAGATATATTAGTATAAAATGGGAGGGTAACAGATGTCTTACATTGATATGTTAAAAGTAAAAATAAAGTTTAAATTCTTAGAACTGTTAAAAAGATTAAATATATTTACTGAAGATTCGGTTTTTTATATAGGAGGAAATGAAACACTCCCTCCTCCCCTAAGCTCGGAAGAGGAACTACTGTTTGTTACAAAGCTACAGGGTGGTGATGAGTCGGTTAGAAGTGTTTTGATAGAAAGAAATCTAAGGCTGGTTGTTTATATCGCAAGAAAATTTGAAAATACAGCCATAGGTGTTGAAGATTTAATATCAATTGGAACTATCGGTTTAATAAAGGCTGTAAACACCTTTGATCCCAGTAAGAAAATTAAGCTTGCTACATATGCATCAAGATGTATAGAAAATGAGATTCTTATGTTTTTAAGAAGAAATAGTAAAGTAAAATCGGAAATCTCCATAGATGAGCCCCTTAACATTGATTGGGATGGTAATGAGTTATTATTATCGGATATTTTAGGCACAGAAAATGATTTGATTTATAAGAATTTAGAAGAAGAAATTGATAGGGAGCTTTTAAAAATAGCACTAAGAAAGCTATCAAATAGAGAGAAGAAGATAATGGATTTAAGATTTGGACTCTCTAATGGTGAAGAAAAGACTCAAAAAGAGGTTGCAGATATGCTGGGAATATCCCAGTCATATATTTCTAGACTTGAAAAGAGAATAATATTTAGATTAAAAAAGGAAATAAATAGAATGATATAAATAAAGTAGGTTCATTAGAATCTGCTTTTTTCCTTATAACTGTAAAAGAAGAGAAAAATTTATTTGGTTAATGGAACAAAATTCCAAAATATTATCGTATTTCTAAAGTATTAAACAGTAATTTTTAGGCAATAATTCTTTTTGAAAGGGGGGAATTTTTCAAATAGGAGGGCATGACGGGATGTATAATAATAAGGTTGAAATCTGTGGAGTTAATACCTCTAAGTTACCTGTGTTAACTAATAAAGAGATGAGAAAGCTGTTTCCCCTAATACATAATGGTGATATTGAAGCCCGTGAAAAGTTCATAAAAGGTAATCTGAGACTTGTCTTAAGCGTTATACAACGTTTCAATAATAGAGGCGAATACGTTGATGATTTATTTCAAGTGGGCTGTATAGGATTAATCAAAGCAATAGATAATTTTGATTTAAGTCAGAACGTAAAGTTCTCAACCTATGCTGTTCCTATGATTATTGGAGAAATACGAAGATATTTGAGAGATAATAATGCCATAAGAGTAAGTAGATCCCTTAGGGATAAAGCCTATAAAGCGCTACAGGTTAGGGACCAGTTGATTAATAAAAATTCTAAGGAACCAACAATATCTGAGATTTCAAAGGAATTAAATCTTTCAAACGAAGATGTTGTATTTGCTCTAGATGCTATTCAGGATCCAATCTCTTTATTTGAACCCATATATCAGGATAGTGGTGATGCTATTTTTGTAATGGATCAAGTTAGTGATGAAAAAAATATAGATGAAACTTGGATAGAGGGTATAGCTTTAAGAGAAGGCCTCAGAAAGCTTAATGATAGAGAAAAATTGATACTTACCCTAAGGTTCTTTAGAGGTAAAACTCAAATGGAGGTTGCTGATGAAATTGGAATATCCCAGGCCCAAGTTTCGAGACTAGAAAAAACAGCCCTCAAGCATATGCAAAAGTATATTAAGGACTCTCTCTAGAGTCTTTTCAAGCTTTTGACAAACCCGAATTTCTTCGTTGCTGCTGAAACCGAGAACCCTTCCGTATTTTTTTATACGCTGCGGCCTCTCGGTTGCAGCACGCCTCGAACTTCGGATTTGTCAAAAGCCTGTCATTTTGTTGACTTTGTCAACAATCTGTAAAGACTCTCTAGAGTCTTTTTTATTTAACATTTTTTCAAAAATAAAGAATATAATAAGATATTAATAATATTATTTAATTATAGTAATTCTATTTTAAAGATTAATAAATTTTAACCAAGGAATGTAGAAGAGTTTATTATTTAAGTAAAATTTATTTTAAGTTTTAGTGTTGTTTATCTATATAATATAAACTTTTTAGGGAGGTGGCTTTATGGTGACTACATCGGACTTAAGGATGAAAGAGGTTATAAACATTTTAAATGGAAGTAGAATCGGATTTGTATACGATTTTGAAATTAACCTAGATAAAAATAGGATAGAGGCCCTTATAGTACCTAAAGAAGGAAAATTTCTGAAGATATTTAGTAAAGAAAGTGATTATATTATTTCCTGGAAGAGGATAGTCAAAATCGGACAAGACGTTATACTTGTAGAATTAAAGGAGCCTGTCTATTTTGAAGAGGATAAGGTTGAAAGTAAGGATATTGACAATGTATTCTTAGATGTTATTGAGTCTGAGGAAGAAGCTTAATCATTTATAGGTAGATTTAGCATTATTTATCAGATAATTATAAATACAATATCTCCAATAGACTAAACTCCCAAAATGGTATATAATTTTAGTAAATTTGACTAGGGGGTTTATTTTTATGAACTGTCCATATTGCTCTCACTATGAAACAAAGGTAATAGATTCTAGACCAACCGATGAGGGACAAGCAATAAGAAGAAGAAGAGAATGTTTATCTTGTAAAAAGAGATTTACAACCTATGAAAAAGTAGAGGAAATACCTATAGTTATTGTTAAACGAGATGGCAATCGTCAGTCCTTTAATAGGAATAAAATTATAAATGGGTTAATCAGAGCCTGCGAAAAACGACCTGTATCAATGCAGTTAATTGAACAAACTGTTGATGATATTGAGAGACAGCTTCATAATAGTATGAAAAAGGAAGTTTTATCAGAGGATATTGGGAAACTAGTAATGAATGCTTTAAAAAATATTGATGATGTAGCCTATGTAAGGTTTGCGTCAGTATATAGACAATTTAAGGATATTAACACCTTTATGGAAGAGCTAAAGAAAATGTTAAATGAAAAAAATAGTTAGTGGAATTTACTTAAATGATAAAAATTTAAAGGTGATAGAGTATGAATAGCTGGAAGTTTTCAAAATCTACAAATAAAGATGTAGAGTTTTTTACAATTCCTGCCTTTGATGAAACAGGAGGGGTTAAGCATTGCTTTACTACAAGAATTGGTGGTGTTAGTGCACCTCCATATGAATCTCTTAATTTAGGAACGAGGACAGAGGATAGTAGGCAGAATGTATTTAAAAACTATGAGATAATATGTAAAGCTTTAGATATAGATGTGAAAAATCTAGTTCTCTCCCATCAGACACATAGTGATAATATACTAATAGCTTGCAATGAACATAGAGGTAATGGAATATTTTATGATACTAGATTTAGTGAAATAGATGGCCTCATTACTAATAAAAAGGATGTAGCTTTAGTTACTTTTTATGCCGACTGTGTTCCAATATTTATCTTAGATAAAAAAAGAAGGGTTATTGCCCTAGCCCATAGTGGTTGGAGGGGTACTGTAAAAAAGATTGGAAAGAAGGTAATAGATAGGATGATATCCGCTTTTAACACTGAGCCAAAGGACTGTGTTATAGGTATAGGTCCTTCTATAGGTAAATGCTGCTACGAAGTAGATGATTATGTCATAAATCAATTTAAGGATTCTTACTCTACCACTGAGGAATTTATTAAAGAAAAGGGTAAGGGTAAGTATCATCTTGACTTATGGGAGGCAAATAAATTATCGATTCTAGAGTCAGGTGTACCCTATTCAAATATAAGCATTAGTGGTATCTGTACTAGGTGTAATAATGACCTTTTCTTCTCATATAGGGGTGAAAATGGGAAGACGGGAAGGATGGCCGCAATAATTCAGTTAATTTAAGATAGAGGTTTCTAAGTAATAGAAATGGAATATAGTGAAACAAACTAAAAGGTTAATTTATACATTGTTTCACTATATCATAGTTTCTAAGCTTAAAGCTTGGCTACGAATGTAAGAAAGTTTTACCAATATAGGATGAAAGTATATGTTTTCTATTAGAAATAACGGTTAAACCGTTTTTTTTTGTGGTGAAAATAATAAAAAAGTTTTGGAGTTTTTGGTAAAGCTTCCTTATTAAAAATGTATAATGTGAAATAATAAGGTAAGAGAGAAAGAATTAGTAATATTTAAATATAGATGAGTGACTAACAAACTTAATAAACGAAAGCAGACTCTGAGGTTTCCTTTAGAGCGATTTTTATAAATCTGTTTTACCTTCTATTATCTACTTAAAAACGGATTTATAGCATGAGCCTAAAGGATTCTCAGCGGCTGATTGAGTACGTTAATATTCTCAATCACTCATCTATAAATAGCTTTAACTCTAATTCTAAACTTAATCTAGACCATTGAAAAGAGTTTGAAGGATACCTAAGGAGGAATTAGATGGAGAATTATATAATCTCAATCTCTGTATCAATTATCATTGGTGTGATAGCAAGAGCCTATATGATGAATATAGATCATAGACAGTACCCAAGCTATCCCCAGGGATTTTTATCCCATATTACCTTGGGGTTAATAGCGGCTTCTCTAGGAGCTGTTGCTGTACCTGCCTTAGCTACAAAGGAGTTTGCAGCTGTTACCTTTTTATCCCTAGCAGCTCAGCAGTTTCGCGATGTGAGAAATATGGAAAGACAAAGCCTCGATAACATAGAGCCTACGGAATTAGTGCCTAGGGGCACAGCTTACATAGAGGAGATAGCAAAGGCCTTTGAAGCACGAAACTATATGGTTATGTTAACTTCCTTAATTGTTAGCTTATCCATGAATATATCTAAAGTATTAAAGACTGCCATAGAAATACAAGTTATAATTGGAATCTTTATGGGTATATTTTCTATCTTGGCTTTAAAGAAATTGTTGACTAGACAATTGATTGGAGAAATAGCACAGGTTAAACCTGCTCAAATAAAGTTTGATGGTCCTCTATTAATAATTAATGATGTGGTAGTTATGAATATAGGATTAAAGGGTTCAAGGAAAATATATGAGGAGAGGGGAATAGCAGTAGAGATTATACCAAAGAATTCTAGTGCCAGTGCCACCCTATCCAATATTGGGCAAAGGCAAGCAATTCAGCATCAGGCCGCAACCCAATTGGGAATTAGAAAGGATGTAGACGAACCTGATTTTACTCCATTGGCTAGAAGAAATCCTCATAATGGTAATTTGGTTATGGCTCTAATTCCTATGGAGGCTAAAATTGATTTGCTAGTGGATGTAGTGAAGAAAACCCCCGTTCTAGAGACCTGTAAGAGGAAGCCAAGGGGCAAAGAGCTAAAGGAAAATTAATGAAAGGAGATTATTATGGATATAGGTATAAAGGAAAGTATAGTTGCACTAGTCTCACTAAATAAAGATGTAATCTCATCTTCAGTACCCATATTTTTTGTAGACAGTGAAGAGAAACAGGAAGAGACTGCAATACTCATTGCTAAAATAACTATGGGAATGGTCCATGACTTAAGAAATGGAGTTTATGCCATAGTAAAACATTAAAAGACTAAATGCTTCTTAAGTAGCTATAGGCTTTCATGCTCCAAGTTGCAAGTTTTTAGAAGAGGCCCTTAGAATTAAGGGACGAAACTTAGAATTTGCAACTTATAACTTAATAATAACTTGACTATTCTAAAAGTTCTATTATAATAAAACAAGACAAATAGTATTTGAAGTATTTATTAACTCACTTAGTATTAGAGAACTATAACATTGTAACTAGAGCAGGTGCTTAGATGAATGAAAGAAATTATAAAAATATTATATCTAGGGTTGAATCAAACAGTATAGCTGAAGAAATGGGCATTGAAAAGGGAGATATATTAATAGGCATTAACGGGAAAAAAATAGTGGATATCATTGATTATATATATTTAATTACTGATGAATATTTAGAAGTTGAGATAGAAAAAAAAGATGGAGAGGTTTGGATTTTAGAAATAGATAAGGATTATGATGAAAATCTAGGTATAGAATTTGATAACCCTATTTTGGACAATGCAAGGTTTTGTAAAAATAAGTGTATTTTTTGTTTTATTGACCAATTGCCAAGAAATATGAGAAAGAGCTTATACTTTAAGGATGATGATTCAAGATTATCCTTTTTACAGGGTAATTTTATTACATTAACCAATTTAAATGACTATGACATAGAGAGGATTATTAAGTATAATATAAGTCCAATTAATGTTTCGATTCACACTACTAATCCAAGTTTGCGAATTGAGATGTTAGGGAATAAAACTTCAGGAAATCTTTTAGATATAATCAGGAAATTAACTGAAAATAGGATAATGATTAATGGGCAAATTGTACTCTGTCCCAATATAAATGATGGGATTGAATTAGATAGGACATTGGAGGATTTAAATCCTCTATATCCAAATCTACATAGTTTAGCCATAGTTCCTGTAGGTGTTACACAGTTTAGAGAGAATCTATATCCAATAAGTATATTTGATAAAGAGAAATCTATAAAAGTCATAAATCAAGTCCATAAATGGCAGAAATTATTAAAAGAAAAAATTAAAACAAATTTTGTTTATTTATCCGATGAATTTTATATAATGGCAGAAAGGGATTTACCAAGCTACGATGATTATGAAGGTTTTCCTCAAATTGAAAACGGTGTTGGGCTAATGAAAAAACTTGAATTTGAATTTATTGACCATCTACAGACCATATCACCCAATGAGGAAATTAATAGGACTGTAAGTATTGTAACTGGAGTATCAGCTCAAAAACTTTTACAGGAACTAGGGGGAAAATTGACAGATAAGCTTCCAAGTCTGAAAATTTATATATATCCGATTATAAATAACTTTTTTGGTAGGACCATAACGGTTTCGGGATTAATAACGGGTAAAGATATTATTACACAACTAGAAGATAAGGATCTGGGAGATAAAATTATAATCCCTAGGAGTATGTTAAAATCTGGTGAAGATATATTTTTAGATGACGTTACAGTACAGGATATTGAGAAATCTCTAAGGAAGGATGTTATAATTAGCGATGTAGATGGAAAAGCATTAATTGAAAGTATATTAAATAGTTAAAGTGGAGGAGTAGAAATGGCTAGACCTATTGTGGCAGTGGTTGGTAGACCAAACGTTGGAAAATCAACCTTTTTTAATAAAATTGCGGGAAAGAGAATCTCTATAGTTGAAGATAAGCCCGGTGTTACTCGAGATAGAATATATGCTGATGTAGAATGGCTTAACAACAAGTTTACATTAATAGATACCGGCGGAATAGAACCGGATTCAAAGGACATAATTATTTCTCAAATGAGAAGGCAGGCCGAGGTGGCCATAGATACAGCTCAAGTAATATTATTTATGGTAGATGCTAGGGAAGGTATAACCACAGCCGATGAAGAGATAGCGAACATGCTTCGCAGAGCTAAAAAACCTATTATTTTAATTGTAAACAAGGTTGACAGCAATAAACTTCCAGATAATTATTATGATTTTTATACCTTAGGGATAGGTGAACCGATTCCAATATCCTCTGTAAATGGATTAAATTTAGGGGACTTGCTTGATGAGATAGTAGCTAAATTTCCAGAGCATATGGATACAGATTATGAAGAAGATGTTATGAAGGTAGCTGTGATTGGAAAGCCTAATGTTGGAAAGTCCTCAATTATTAATACTATTTTAGGAGAGGACAGGGTTATTGTAAGTGATATTGCTGGGACAACTAGGGATGCAATTGATACTCCCTTTGAGTTTAATGATGATAAATATGTATTTATTGATACTGCTGGGATAAGGAGAAAGAGTAAAGTTTATGAAAACGTTGAAAAATATAGTGTTTTAAGGGCACTAACTGCTATAGAGCGTAGTGACGTTTGCTTGATAATGATAGATGCTCAGGAGGGTGTTACAGAGCAGGATAAAAGAATTGCAGGATACGCCCATGAGGCTGGAAGAGCTTCTATAATTGTAGTAAATAAATGGGATTTAATAGAAAAAGATAACCGAACATACAAGGAATATGAGAGGAATGTGCGAAACGATTTATCATTCATGCAATATGCGCCAATACTTTTTATTTCAGCAAAGACAAAGCAAAGGCTCAAAAAGGTATTAGAATACATTAAATATGTATCCAATCAACATGCCATGAGAATTTCTACTGGGGCCTTAAATGATTTAATTAGTGAAGCTATACTTCTTAATCAACCCCCATCTGACAAGGGTAAAAGATTAAAAATCTATTATGGTACTCAGGTATCGGTAAAGCCACCAAAGTTTATTCTATTTGTCAACGATGTGGAACTGGCACACTTTTCTTACATAAGATATCTAGAAAACCAGATTAGACAGAATTATAACTTTGAAGGAACGCCAATCATCGTAAATTGTAAGGAAAAGAAGAGGTAATAGACTATTATTATGGCACTAATTTGAAAATAAGGAATTGATATTAAAAATAGATGGCTATCTATGGAAAGTGGGTTTAAGTTATGAAAGAAAAAGTAGCGGTTTTAGGAGCGGGAAGCTGGGGAACTGCACTATCGATTGTATTATCAGATAAAGGTCATATAGTCAATTTATGGGGTCGAAACCATAAGCATATAGAGAGTCTTAGATCTACTAGGAAAAATTCTAAATATTTATCGGGTATAGAGCTTCCAGAAAATATAAGTATGTATACTAATATTACAAAGTGCATAGAAGGCTGTAGCGTCATAGTGTTAGCTGTTTCTTGCCAGGGCATAAGATCAATATTAGAAAAAATTAAAGGCCATGTAGATAAAGGACAGGTATTTGTGAATGTTGCTAAGGGCATAGAAAATAATACTTTACTTAGAATTTCAGAGATTGTGAATGGATATCATCCAAATAATTATTATGTGGCTTTATCGGGGCCTTCCCATGCTGAAGAGGTATGTAAGGGTATACCTACTACAATTGTTTCTGCTTCAAAGAGTAGATATGCTGCTGAATATATTCAGAATATATTTATAACTCCTAATTTAAGAGTATATACAAATCCTGATGTAGTTGGGGTAGAGTTAGGTGGTGCCCTTAAAAATGTAATTGCCCTAGGGGCAGGTATAAGTGATGGACTTGGATATGGAGATAATGCCAAGGCTGCACTGATGACAAGGGGAATAAGAGAAATTGCTAGGTTAGGAGAAGCCATGGGAGCAAACATAGGGACCTTTGCTGGACTCACTGGAATCGGAGATTTAATAGTTACCTGTACCAGTATGCATAGCAGAAATAGAAGGTGCGGTATACAGCTTGGTCAGGGTAAATCTTTAGAAGAGTCTATGGCTTCAATCGGAATGGTTGTAGAGGGAGTGTCTACAACTAAAGCAGCCCATGGTTTAGCTAAGGAATATAATGTAGAAATGCCCATCACTAATGAGATATATAAAATATTGTATGAGAACTGTTCAGCTAAAGAGTCGGTTTCTAGTTTGATGCTAAGGAGTAAAACCCACGAAATTGAAGAAGTGATGGAAGACTATGCAAATGAATGGTAGTTTAAAAAGATTAAAGGATTCTTAAGATACCTATGAATGAATAATTAGGTATCTTTTTTTTGTACATTGAAAGTCATATTTTATAGGAAGATACATATATTTATAATGTTAATGATAGTCGTACAAAAATGTATACAAACTATTGGTGAGGAGGGAAATGATGGAAGGTTTCGATATATATAATGATATATCAGAGAGAACACAGGGAGATATATACATAGGAGTAGTAGGTCCTGTGAGAACTGGAAAATCTACATTTATAAAAAGATTTATGGATCTATTAGTAATACCAAATATAGAAAATATATATAGAAAGGAAAGAACTAAGGATGAGTTACCCCAAAGCGGGACTGGAAAAACCATAATGACTACTGAACCTAAATTTGTTCCAAATGAAGCTATAGAAATAACTTTGAAGGAAAATGCAAAATTTAAGGTGAGGATGATTGATTGTGTAGGTTATTTAGTTAGAGGTGCCCTTGGTCACGAAGAAAATGGTATACCTAGAATGGTAATGACTCCTTGGTTTGAAAGTGAGATACCCTTTGAAGAAGCGGCTGAAATAGGAACCAAAAAAGTTATAACTGACCACTCTACAATCGGATTAATGATTACTACTGATGGAAGTATTACAGACATTAGAAGGGATAGCTATATTGATGCTGAAGAAAGGGTAGTAAGAGAATTAAGGGAGCTTAAGAAGCCCTTTGTAATACTACTTAATTCAACGGAGCCTAATTCCAAGGGAGCAATCAAGCTCAAGGAGGAGCTGGAGGAAAAACATGGTGTGCCAGTAATACCATTAAACTGTGCAAGGATGGAAATTGAAGATGTTAATACTGTACTCCAAAAAATTCTTTTTGAATTTCCCGTTAGAGAGATTAGTATTAATTTACCTAAGTGGATAGAGGGCTTAGATCCAAATCATTGGCTTAAAAATCAGATACTATACAACATTAAGTCAGCTGTAAATGATACTAAGAAGATTAAAGATATCAATGTTTTAGCAGATCAATTTGATGAGGTAGAGGTATTAACTGGTGCTGAAATAAGTGATATTGACTTAGGTAAGGGAATAGCAAATGTAAAAATGCATACAAGGGAAGGACTATTTTACGATATATTAGAGGAACTGACAGGCTACAAAATAGAAGGAGAGCATCAGATACTGAGTCTAATGAAATCCTTCTCAAAGGCGAAAAAAGAGTACGATAGAGTTGAGGAAGCCCTTAATAACGCTAAAAGCTTTGGATATGGTGTTGTTGCACCGGTTTTAGAGGAATTAAAACTCGACCAGCCTGAAATTTATAAACAAGGTAATAGATTCGGTGTTAAACTTAAGGCAAATGCTCCATCTCTTCATCTAATTAGAGCTGATATAACTACTGAGGTTTCACCACTTGTAGGAACAGAAAAACAAAGTGAAGACCTTTTAGATTATATGATGAAGGAGTTTGAAAGCGATCCTAATCAAATATGGCAAACAAATATGTTTGGAAAATCTCTACATGATTTAGTAAAGGAGCAGCTTCAAAGCAAACTATTTATGATGCCCGATGATGTAAGGTCAAAGCTACAAAAAACATTACAAAAAATCATAGATGAGGGAAGTAGAAATCTTATTTGTATTATTATATAGTTTTGTTAATATAGGGGGATAAAAAATCTCCCTGTATTAATTGAGGAAATTGCATAATTTAGTCCCTACAAGGTTGTATATGCAAACATCATCCTTAATTTAAACATTTAGAATGGAGAATATTTTTGGTGGTATAGCTCTTATGATTTCAAGACTATATATGGTAATTATGCAATTTGCTCAATTAAGTACTTGATAAAAATTTTAAATTATGTATAATAGTAATGTAAGAAGTATGTCTGGGTGTAGCGCAGCTTGGTAGCGCACCAGAATGGGGTTCTGGTGGTCGGAGGTTCAAATCCTCTCACCCAGACCATATAATAAGTGATTGGTATTTTAAAAGTCATATAATTTTATTATTAATATATAGCTTTTTAGTATCTAGACTTTATTATAAGAACTCTCTACTAAAAAATAGGTGATAATATGAATTATATCGACTATTTATTAAAAATTTCAATAGTACTATTTATTGTTTCAATATTTGGATTTTTAATATCTCTATTAAAGGAAAAAAACGATATACTCAATAAAAGAGTAACTTTAAATAGTAAAATAATATCGCAGAAATTTTTAGATGAGTTGGATCTAAAAATTTTTAAGCTTGGAAGTATTAATTTAGCAATTGGCGACCAAATAAAAATTTATCTAAAAAATAATAACTTTGTAAAGGGAACTGTATTAGGTGCAAAGAGGGAAAATAATACTCTTTGTATACTTACACTGGAGGATAAGGTCCTAGAATTAAACGTGAATAAGATTAAGAGATTAAGGATAATAAGTAGATATGGAAGGATGTTTTAGGGGCTGTCTCATAAAACCATCGTATTAATTCAGTCCCTGGGTGTTTCAGAATGAATGAAGTTTAAGGTTTTGAAATTACAGCGGTTTGGCTAGTACTGACGTACGTGCCAAGTCGCTGTAATTTCAAATAACGCGGAAATTCGTCATTCTGAGACACCCCCTTTATCATTTTTTGATATTTTTAATATTTTTTAAGATTGAAAATTAAATTACTATATAATTT
>JAKSBP010000365.1 GCA_022361035.1 Clostridia bacterium | reverse complement strand
CCTTTAGGCTCATGCTATAAATCTGCTTATAGATAGGTAATAGAAGGTAAAACAGATTCATAAAAATCGCTCTAAAGGAAGCCTCAGTGCCTGCTTTCGTTTATTAAGTTTGTAACTCACTCATCTATATAAGTGTTAAAAGGTATTATCCATATTGAAAAAAATCGAACATATATATATAATAGAAATATAAAGAAAACTAAAAGTCTAATTTTAGGTGCCTTAATCTAATTAAACAAAAAATAAAAGATTTAAGGAGAATAGGGAATGAAGTGAAAATCTTCAGCGGACCCACCACTGTAATGGTGAGCCCTTAAACATTATGCCACTGTCCTATGCTTATTAAAAGCTTGGTTGGGAAGGCGTTTAAGAGGCGTTGAACCAAAGTCAGGAGACCTGCCTGGAATTTGATTATACATGGATGAAGGTAAAGTTCATGGTTTATTTGTTGTACAAATAAGCTATGGACTTTTTTTATATATACGTTATAAGGCATAGAAGACTATGGAATTATAATCCTAAAGTCAATAAAACTTTATCATGGAGAAAAAGGAGGACTATAGAAATGGAATTATTGATGAAAACTATAGAAAAGATTGGTGATACTGATAAAGATGTTATGTTAAAATCAAAGGAAAGGGTTGATAACCTTATTAAGCCATTGGGAAGTCTTGGAAAATTAGAGGAGATAGTTCTTAAACTTGCGGGTATCACCGGGGAGTTGTTTCCAAGAGTAGATAATAGGGCTGTTATAGTAATGGCAAGTGACCACGGAGTCTATGAAGAGGGAGTATCACCGGACCCCCAAATAATTACAGCAATGCAGACATGTAATTTTCCAAGGGGAGTAACGGGGGTATGTGCCCTAGCAAAGCAGGCTGGAGCCGATGTGATTACAGTGGACATTGGAGTTGCTGCTGACCTGAAAGAACCAGGGGTCATAAATAGAAAAATCAAGTATGGAACTGACAATATGGCCAAGGGACCAGCCATGACAAGGGAAGATGCAGTAAAAGCCCTAGAGATAGGCATTGAAATAGCCCTTGAAGAAATAGAAAAGGGAAGGAACCTCCTTACAACTGGGGAGATGGGTATAGGTAATACCACTTCAAGTGCTGCCATAGTTTCGGTTTTAGGAGGATATGACCCCCATGAAATTGTTGGAAGAGGTGCAGGATTGCCCATAGAGAAATTAAGCCATAAGGCTGAAGTCATTAAGATGGCTATTGATGTTAATAAACCTAATAAGGAAGATGGAATAGATATATTATCTAAGGTAGGAGGCTTTGAAATTGGTGGGATGGCAGGAGTCATGCTTGCAGGGGCTTCCAGACGATTACCAATTGTAGTAGATGGATTTATAGCTACGGCAGCGGCTCTGATTGCCTGTACTATAGAACCAAAGGTAAGGGACTATCTCTTTGCTTCCCATGCTTCCGTGGAAAGGGGAGCAGCTAAAGCCTTAGAACTTTTGGGACTAGAACCTATGTTAAATATGGGAATGAGACTTGGAGAAGGAAGTGGGGCTGTTCTAGCATTTAACATAATAGAGTCTGCAGTTTATATGAATAATGAAATGGTTACCTTTCAGGAAGTAGGTATAGTAAGGGATTAACTGAAAAGAGTATGGAGCATATATTTAAAAAAGGAAGGAAGTAATACCTTGACCGATTATATAAAAAAGAGAATTGACATAGCTTCTGGAAGAATTAAGGCCGATCTAGTCCTTAAAAATGCTAAGATTGTAGATGTATTTTCAGAAGGTATAATTGAAGGAGATATAGCGATAAGTGATGGAAGAATAGCTGGGATAGGGGAATATTTCGG
>JAKSBP010000171.1 GCA_022361035.1 Clostridia bacterium | reverse complement strand
ACCATAAAATTTCCCACGAACTTATCAGTTCGTTCTAAAATTTTATTGACTAAGTGAGCACCGGAGATTTTAGCAGTAACGCAGAAATTGGGAGTTTGTTAACAGCCTCAAGCAGCCAAAGGCTGCTTTAATTTTACTTTTATATGGCTAAAATTATTTTTTAAACCTTACCCTATGAAATGGCTTAAACCTTGAAACTTGCCATCTAGGGATTAAAACTAATAAGGTCCTCAAACAAGTCACTGTGCTCCTATTTCTCAGGGAACAATCCTTCTAAGAAATAGAATGGTTTAGAGGCTTTAATCCCATTAAAAGTTTCAAGTTTCTTCCCTTCAACCATTACCTGTGCAGTTTCATTACCAGGAATTGCAACAACAGAGTTAACTATGCCACCAATAGCAAGCATTGCATCATTGCTTGACATTTTCTTTCCAGTAAATTCCTTAGAAAGATTAACTATAACACTATTTTCTTTTCTTTCAACCGATAGTAATTTAGTTCCTTTAGGTACAGGGCTTATAAACTCTCCCTGAGCCTCGAAATTTATAAGCTCTTCAAGTATAAACTCTTCAATCGACTTGTCTTTGAACTTTTCGTCATCAATATTTATTGAAAACAGTTCATCATAAAGGAAGGGCTTGTCCTTATATCTTAAGTACAATATATACTCAATTTCATTTACAGTTTCTTCCTGAATTTCAGTATTATTAATAGCCTCTTCAGCTTGATTTTCGTCCATAGCCTTTCCAAGATCTAATTCTGATGCATCATCATCCTTTTTACAACCTGTAAACAGGCTTAAAACTAAAGTTATCATAAGTATACATACTAATATTTTTTTTTTTTTTTTTCCCCCTCTATTAAATATGTTTCATATAGTTTTTTTCAGTAAGTACCACTATACTATTTTGTTCAAGCAAGGCTGTCGTTACCCCTTTTCCCCTTATAAGCTTACCGCTGAAACTGCCATCATGAATATTAATACTTCCACAGGATGGACTCCCAGACTTTAGAATAGCAGTTTTTATATTATAGAGCTTTATAATTTTCAATGTCTCTTCAGCACCCTTTATAAATTGCTTTGAAACATCCCTTCCTTGATTATCTACTACCTTAGATATTCCTTCCAAAACAGAGCTTCCATCCCCTCCTACTATTTCACAAGGTTTTCTAGGAGTCGTCAACCCACCAAGCTGTTCTGGACAAACTACGGTATATTCTTTACCCTTTAAAAAATCCATCAGTTCCCTATTAAGAACATTACTACCATCATATCTACAATCTAGTCCAAGTAAACATGCACTAACGAGAATCATATATATTTCCCCTTATAAAGGCTGATATAAAAAGCTTAATTTCTATATTGTCCATAAAATTTCTCCTACTTAATTTTAACACTACTTTAACCTTCTATAAAGGTCTTTACTTATTTACCTACCAATAGACTTTATTTTAACTCCACAATAGTTACTCCAGATCCACCTTCTCCATATATTCCTTCTCTAAATGATTTTACGTGGGCATGTCCTCTTAAATAATCCTTCATTCCCTTTCTCAATGCCCCTGTACCCTTACCGTGGATAATTGTAACCTGTTGAAGCTTTGCAAGATATGCATCATCTAGATATTTGTCAATATTAATTAAGGCTTCTTCTAGAGTCTGGCCCCTTAAATCAACTTCATTCCTTATAGTTTGGGTCTTTGATTTCATTATGGAACCTATACTAGTTTTTTTAATATCCTCTTTTTTTGCTTTTAAAAGTCTAAGATTAGAAATCTTTACATTGATTTTCATAATCCCAACCTGAACTGTCAACTCACCATTTTGATTGGGTTTAGTCAAGACAGAGCCCTCTTGATTTAGGCTTAGAACCTTAACTATGTCACCGACATTTAAATCCCTAGGCGGTTCCGACAACGAAATATCTTCAGCAAAATATACAGGTTCATGAAGAGCTTCTATATTTCCCTTCATTTTCTTTCTTAGCTCTTCTATTTTCTTATTTCTTTCACTTCCTACATCCCTATATATATTTCTTAATTCTTTTATTATTTCATCAGCTTCTTTTTTGGATTCTTTTAATATCCTTCGTGCTTCTTCCTTAGCTGCCTTAAGCTCTCTATCTCTTTGTGCATTGAGTTTTTCATACTTTCTCTCATAATCTTCCTTCAGTCTTTGAACTTCCAGCCTTAATCTAATTGCTTCATCTCTTTCCTTTTCTGCTGTCTTCCTATCTGTCTCAATGGTAGAAATTATTTCTTCAAATTCAATATCTTCATTGGTAACAAATTCCTTAGATTTATTTATAATTTCTTCGCTAAGGCCCAATCGTCTAGATATTTCTAAAGCATTAGATTTCCCTGGTACCCCAATGAGCAATCTATATGTAGGACTTAGTGTTTCAATGTCGAATTCTACAGATGCATTTTCAATACCTTCCTTTGCCAAAGCAAATTGTTTAAGTTCACTGTAATGGGTTGTGGCTATGGTTTTAACTCCTCTTTTATAGAGGTGAGTAAGAATCGCCATAGCCAAAGCAGCACCCTCAGTAGGGTCTGTACCCGATCCTAATTCGTCAAGTATTACTAAATCCTTTTTAGAAACATTTTCTAGTATACCCACAATGTTTGTCATATGGGATGAAAATGTGCTAAGGCTCTGTTCAATACTTTGTTCATCACCTATATCGGCATAAATCTGATTAAACATTGAAATCTCTGTTCCATAATCAGCAGGTATATGAAGTCCCGATTGGGTCATTAATACCATAAGGCCCACAGTTTTTAGAGTAACTGTTTTTCCACCTGTATTTGGTCCGGTTATCAGTAATGTATCAAATTTATCTCCTATCCAAATATTAGTTGGAACAACTTCATTAGGATTAATTAAGGGATGTCTTCCATTTTTAATTCTTATATAGCCATTATTATTAAGCTCCGGTTCTATAGCTTTCATAGAAAGGGATAGCTTAGCCTTTGCAAAAATGAAGTCAAGCTTTGCTAGAATTTCTTGGTTTATTCTTATATTCTCAGATACTTCCCCTATTTCACCTGAAATCTCCTTAAGAATTCTCTCTATCTCAGCTTTTTCCTTTAATTTTAGCTCCTTTAGCTCATTATTCATTTCAACTATGGCCATGGGCTCAATAAAAAGTGTTGCTCCACTAGATGATTGGTCATGAACCAATCCTGGAACATCTCTTTTATTCTCTGCCTTAACGGGAATCACAAACCTATCCTGTCTAATGGTAATAATGGCATCTTGTAGATATTTTTGGGTCCTGGAAGAATTTATGATTGAATTTAATCTGTTCCTAACTGAAAGATTTTTATTTTCAATTTGTCTTCTAATATTCCTTAATGTAGGACTTGCATTATCAGATATTTCATCTGGACCGATAATTGCTTTTTCAATCCGCTGCTCAATATTTTTATATGTACTAATATTAGATATTAAGCTTTGAAGTGGAGAAGCTTCCTTATAGTTAGAGCTGGTAATAAAATTTTTTAAAACCCTTGCAGTACGAAGTGTATCTCCTACTTCTAGAAGCTGACCTGGATATAAATAGGACCCGATTTCAGCAACTTTTAAATATCTTCCTAAATCGTATATAGGTCCAATTGGTACATTTCCCCTTTGGATTACTATACTCACTGCTTCTGAAGTTTCCATCAGTCTATTCTTTACTTCATCAAAGTTATTTATGGGTGTCAGTTTTTCTACCAGCTCTTTACCTAAGGTAGAAGTGGTCAGTTTTTTTAATTTATCCCCTATTTTCTTATATTCTAGAACCCTAATGGTGCGTTCGTTCATTTTAATTCTCCTTATGCTTTATTTCAATATTTAAGTCCTATTTTTATAAAATGTTTTAAGTTTTCTAGGGATAACCTAAGTTAAATAACGCCCCTTGAAAAGTGTCCCCTAGTATAGTCACCCTTTTCTTTATATTGATCAATAAATCCTAATATTTCATCAGGCAGTCCTTTTTTGCCATCTGAAATTCTATTTAGCATTTTACTATAAGCCTTTGCTATACTTATTATTTCATTTTTATCTTCATTTGTAAACTGTAATCTCATAATACTTAAGTTGTTTTCCATAATTTTTTCCATGTTTTCTAATAAAAACATTTTCTTAGAATTCAATACCTGAGTTCTATAACTGCTGCCCCTTAAAAGGGGAAATATTATTCCATATCTATCCTTTAGTCCATATTTTTTGCTTTTATATAGACTGCAATCACTTTTATCACCCTTTTTTATTAGAGTTTTTACAGGACAATATTCTGTCACCATCATAGGAAGATGACCATATACAATAACCTCTAAACGCCTAGACTTAGAAGCTAAATCCTTTATCTGATTATAGTTTAACTCTGGAGATAGGGTGATATTCCTTACACCAAGCTCCGTTAGTTTTTGTACAGCAAAGCTGTTAAAAACATTAAATGAAAAGTCCCCATGTATATTTATTTTGTCATGCCTAAACATATTTAATTGTCCATGATTTGATAATAGTATATGCTTAGATTGAATTAGAATATCTCTTTTTTGTTCTATAATTTCCAATTCCCTATCATAGGTAATTCTATTTAATGCAGGTATTAACAGTTTATTGGTTTTCATGGCTAGATTAAATGCCTTATCTATATCCAATATGTTTGAATAATATATTATATTTATCTCAGTGCTCAGTACTGCCTCAAGCTGGTTTAAATTATTAACATAGGCTGCCAGAGAAGTATTATTTTCTTTTCCTCTAGGCAGTTCATTAATTAATGGAATTGGTTTAAAATCAATTTTTTTACGATTATTATTATTCTTTCTTAGATTATTTAAACCCTCAATTGCTTCACGTCTAATATTATTTATCTCCCTTATTGGAACAGTTATATCATTATCTATATTCACTTCAATTTTTCTCAAAGAGTAGGGTGTATTCCCAAGCTTTTTAAGTTGCTTTTCTATCCTATCCTCAGTTAGTGGTTTATTTATAGCTTTTTCGATTTTATGCCTTCCCTTTATATTAATATAGTTGCCATCGTTATCCCAAACATATAACTCTAATTCGCCTCCTAGTCTGCCTTGAATAGCTCCAGAAATAGGAATTATTTTATTTTCACCTATATAGGTTGAAGACGCTCTATTAAATAGTGCTATATCGGCAGTTTTAAATATTTTGTCCCCCCTAGCTGATCTACCTTTAAAATCTATGCCTATAACTTCTTCCTTAAGGGCTCTTTCTATTACTTTATTACCTTTAAAGATTTTTCCAACCTTTATACCCCTATTCTCCTTGCCCTTAGTTCTTATCTCGATGCCATCTCCTTTTTGGAGCCTATCTATTAGCTTAATCTTAAGTCTTTTTTTTCTTTCATCATATTCAATAACTTCTCCTATCTCAATTCCTCTATTACCAGGTTTTTCAAACTCCATTAAATCATTTCCCTTTTTCCCTAACAGATGACCCTTAGTAAATCTACGATTAAAAATTTGAGTAAGTTCCCTTTTTGTTTCATTGCCAATTCTTACTCTACCATCCCTATAATACATATCAAGTGCCCTTCTATATGCTTTTACAACTACAGCAACATACTCGGGTCTTTTCATTCTTCCTTCAATTTTAAGGGAGTCTGCTCCAAGTTTGAGAAGCTTATCTATTTCTTCTAGGGTATTCAAATCCCTTGTACTAAGTATATAATCTCCATAAGGGTTCTTTATTTCTTTTTTAGTTTCAAGTTCTACTAATTTATAGGGTAACCTACAGGGCTGGGCACATCTTCCCCTATTACCACTTCGACCACCTATTAAGCTGCTCATTAAACATTGACCGGAATAACAGATACATAAAGCCCCGTGGACAAAAACCTCTATTTCCATATCACTATTTTGTTTTATAGGCTCAATATCCCTTAAAGCCATCTCCCTAGCTATAACTGTTCTCTTAACCCCTAGCTCCCTTAACAGTTTAATTCCCTCTAGATTATGTATAGTCATTTGGGTACTAGCATGAACCTCAAAATCTGGTAGGTTTTCTGTAATGTATTTTAAGACTCCTAAATCCTGTAAAATTACTCCATCAACGTCTATGTTATATAGAAAATTTACATATTCCATAAATTCTTCTAGTTCTTTATCTGAAATTAGGGTATTTACAGTAATATATACCTTTACGCCTCTGATATGGCAATATTCTACGGCCTCTATTAATAAATCCTCATCAAAATTACTGGCATACTGCCTTGCCCCAAATTTTTTTCCACCTAGATATACTGCATCAGCACCGTTTTGAACCGCTGCTCTTAAAGCCTCAAAGCTTCCAACAGGTGCTAGAAGTTCTGCTTTTTTCACCTTATCACTCCTAAAATTATAATGATATTTAACAGCAGACGAGTTACTTCTTTGTAAATAAACTATCCAGCTAATAATACCTTGAATCACTATTCTAACCAACTTAGCTAAAAGCTATTTTATTTACAACAAAAAAGTAGTAATATTATTATATCACTACTAGAAAAACAAATTGCATTTTTATAAGTTAAAGTCTTAGGAATTATCGAAGGCTTCAATGAACTCCTGTAGTTCCTTTTTAGTTTGAACTAGCTTAACTTCACTTTGTACAAGTTTGTTCTTTAAATCCTCAACAATCTTCTCCGATTTTTTAAGTTTGTTATCCTTGATATTTAATTCATAGCTTAACCTGTTTACAACCTCTTTTAAGTCGATATAATTCATTTCAATATTATTAAAACTTTCCTTCAGTTCTTCATATTTTTTAAATAAATTATCATATTCTTGATCTTTTTTGCTAATTTCAATTGTAGACGATTCTAAAAGACCCTTAGCTTTTTCCAATTCTTCTATAGGTCTTCCATTTTCATTCTTGAGTATTTCATATTCTTCTAATAATTTAAAGTATTCGTCACCAATATTAACGGCAGTTAAAACAGCTATCATGGCTGTACTAAATTTTTTATTTTTACTTGCTATTTCAACCATTTTATCGTCCACATAGTTAGAAACCTTTTGCATAAATTCCCTTGGTTCCTCACCAACTATCGTATACTCTTGTCCTAAAATTTTTACTATTACTTTATTTTTACTTGTCATTTATTATACAACCCCTTTAGACTAAGCAAATCCTTCAATAAAAACTTAAAGGCACCCTAAATCTAGCCCCTTAGCTTTTGGTCAGATTTCTCTGGGAGAAACAGTCCCACAATAAATACTTCTATATGTGAGTATAATTTCCTTCTATATGTTAAAAAAACTCAAGGGTATATATCATTTTTTAGTGAAGTCTCATTTTGAAAATTTTTCAAAATATAGTACTCTTCTCTCACTTATTTAAGACTTATTTTAATATCTAACAAAACTATAAATATATTTTACCATACTTCAACTTTAAATCTATAATAAAGATAAAAAAATAGTCATTACCTACTAATACTATTAAACAGCAATGACTATTTTGTGAAAGCTTTATCTCTGAATTTAAAATAATAAACAAAATTTAAAAATCTATCTTAATTCTGCATTTAATTTTGATTTCAATTCACTTAAAATTTTATCATATACTTTGTTTACTTCTTCATCGGTAAGGGTCTTATCGGCAGCTCTAAATGTTAATGAATAAGCCATACTTTTATACCCTTCAGATATTTGCTTCCCTCTATATACATCGAATAAAGTATATGACTCAAGTATAGAGCCTCCATTTTTTAAAATGATATCCTCGGCTACTTTAGAATAGACTTCTTCTTTAACTATAATAGCAATATCTCTAGAAGTTGCAGGATATTTAGGTAACGGCTTATAAATCCTGTCCAGTATTGTTATTTGAAGTATGATATTAAAGTCAATATCTGCAATGTATACTCTATTGTCAAATCCAAAATTCTCTAGTACATCGGGATGAACTTCTCCTATTGTTCCTAATATGTGGTTTCCATAAACTATGTTTGCACATCTACCTGGATGGAATGAGAGATGTGTTTTTTCAGGTTCAAAATCATAATTGGCTATTCCTAATCTATTTAAAAGCTCTTCTATTACACCCTTTAGACTAAAGAAGTTAATATCCTCACCATACATACCTAGGGTCAACATTTTCTTTTCTATAGGAAGTGTTTTTACAGGAATATCATGGGGAATAAATATATTTCCTAGTTCAAAGGCAAAAGCATTAGATACATTCCTCTTATAATTCCTAGCAAGAACATCTAGCATATTTGTTATTAGAGATGTTCTCATCATGCTATATTCTTCTCCTAAAGGATTCAATAGCTTTATACTTCTTCTTAAAAAGCTGTCATTAGGGATACCTATTAAATCTAAATTTTTAGGACTAAGGAAAGAGTAGGTAGTGATTTCGTTAAGCCCTAGGGCATTTAAAGTATCTTTAGTATAATCTTCAATTATTTGTCCATTTGTTTTAGCACCCCATGTTGCTCCCTTTGGAAGGGTAGATTCTATAACATCATAGCCATACATTCTAGCAACTTCTTCAACAATATCTATTTCCTTAACTAAATCCTGTCTAAAGGTTGGAATAGTTACTAATAGATTATCTCCCTTCCCTTCTACAGAAAGCTCTAATCTGTTTAGGATATTGGTTATTTCATCTACGCTTAACTTAGTTCCCAAAAGACTATTTATCCTTGACGGCCTTACTTCAATATTCCATTTATTAAGCTTATCACCGTAAATATCTATCTTACCCTTTACAACCTTACCCACGCCAAGCTCTTCAATGAGTTGACATGCCCTATCAACCGCCAGTTCTGGAATATTTGGGTCTATACCCTTTTCAAATCTCGAAGAGGCTTCGGTTCTAAGACCTAATTTTCTTGAGGAAGTTCTTACATTTTTTTTGTTAAAATTAGCTGCTTCTAAAAATATTGTCTTAGTATTATTTGATACTTCCGTATCTTCTCCACCCATTATTCCAGCAATTCCAATAGTTTCTTTTGTATTAGCTATAACTAAAACATCCTCGTCTAGCTTTCTTTCCACTCCATCTAAAGTAGTAGTTTTCTCATCCTTTTCTGCCCTTCTAACAATTATCTTCTTATCTACTATTGTATCTAAATCATAGGCATGGAGAGGCTGACCATACTCAAGCATAACATAGTTTGTTATATCAACAATATTATTAATAGGTCGAACTCCAGCCTTCATTAATCTAATCTGAAGCCACATAGGAGATTGTTCAATCCTTATATCTTTTACAATTCTACCGGCAAATCTTCTGCATAGGTCTGGGTCCTTAACCTCCACAGATATATAATCCTTTATATCCTCGGTCTCTTCTTCTATATTTATCCTAGGATAGTTTATCGACAGGTCAAAGGTTGCAGAGGTTTCTCTAGCCATACCTATCATGCTTAAACAATCTGGTCTGTTTGGAGTAATTTCAAATTCTATAACGTAGTCATTAAGTGCCAATACTTCCTTTATATCCATACCTAGGGTATACTCGTCCTTTAATATCAATATACCATCCTTGGATTCCTTTGGAATTACATTATCGCTAAACCCTAATTCTTCAGCAGAGCATAACATTCCATTTGATATTTCTCCACGAAGCTTACCTTTTTTTATTTTAAGTCCATCGGCTAGTTTGGCTCCAACTAATGCAACGGGAATATAATCCCCCACATTCACATTTTTTGCTCCAGTTACTATTTGTATCACTTCTTCTCCAACATCAACCTTTGTAATTATTAATTTATCTGCATTAGGATGTTGAATAATCTCAGTTATCTTTCCAACAACTACACCTTCAACACCCTCAGCTACTTTTTCAACAGCCTCAGTCTTTGAGCCTGACATTACTAAACTTTCGTCTAATTTTTCTATCGGAATATTATCTATATCAACATAATTCCTTAACCAACTTACTGGTACTAACATAGTATTCCTCCTTACACTATTTAGCTGCTAACTGCTAGCTTAGACTATTATGATGTATCTATTTTAACTATTCTTTTCCTTGTAGCTACAATTTAGTAGCCATTAAAACTGTTCTATGAACCTCATATCATTTTCAAAGAATAAACGGATATCTTCAATTTCATATTTAAGCATAGTGATTCTATCAAGTCCCATACCAAAGGCAAAGCCACTGTAAAGCTCTGGGTCAATTCCACATTCCTTTAAAACCTCTGGATGAACCATTCCACAACCTAATATTTCTATCCATCCACTGCCTTTACATATTTTACAGCCCTCTCCACTACATTTAAAACAAGATACATCTACTTCACCACTAGGTTCAGTAAAAGGAAAGTAATGGGGTCTAAACTTGGTTCGAGTATTTACTCCAAAAAGCCTTTTGGCAAAGGTATCTAGAGTTCCCTTTAAATCTCCCAATGTAATATTCCTGTCAATAACAAGACCCTCTACTTGATGAAACATTGGAGAGTGTGTAGCATCAATTTCGTCTGAACGAAAGCATCTCCCCGGGGATATAATTCTTATTGGTGGTTTTGTTTTTTTCATAACTCTTATCTGGACAGGTGAGGTTTGGGTTCTAAGTAGGATATCATCATTTATATAGAAGGTATCTGAAAAATCCCTTGCTGGATGATCCTTTGGGTGATTTAAGGCATCAAAGTTGTGGTAAACCGTTTCAACTTCAGGCCCCTCAGCTATTTTATATCCCATACCAATAAAAACCCTTTTAATTTCATCTAAAACTAAGGTTAAAGGATGTCTATTTCCAACCTTTCTAGCTTTACCCGACATTGTTACATCAATAACTTCACTTTCTAGTCTAGCATTTTTTTCCTTTTCCTTTATAACAGCTTTATTTTCCTCTAATAAATTTTCAATTGAAGTTCTAACCTCATTGGCCAATTTACCAATTACCGGCCTTTCTTCCTTAGATAATTTTCCCATTTCCCTTAGTAAAACTGTTAATTCTCCCTTTTTTCCTAGATAGTTCACTCTGAATTGTTCTAATTCATTTAAAGTTTTAGTTGACTCAATATGATTTTTTGCCTTCTCCAAAATCTCTAAAAGCTGCTCTTTCATCTCTTATCTCCTTTCTACTGACAAATAATAATGTAAATATACTACTTAGAATTCCTATACTTTTCAAAAAATATTAAAACCCCCATCCACAAGGGACGAAGGTTGTTTTCGCGGTACCACCCTTTTTGTTAAAAGCAAAGATATATAACTTAATATGAAACTTAAAAGATTGATTTCCTTATTTTTAATCCTACTTCTCTTTGAGAAATTACTTTAAAGGATTACATATCAATGCTTAACCACTTACATGACAATATAACGATGTCACCCGATAAAGCCTACTATAGTTCAGCCCCATAGCTCCAGAGTGAACTTCAAATAAATCTTTAGATAGAAATGCTCTCAGACTATGACATTTCTTCTCTGTAAATAGCATTTATTCTACTCTTCTCCTTCATAGCCAATTACCCTATTAAACTAGCAACCCATTATTTTTTTATATAAGAGATAGGCATCTAAATTACCAGTTAACATAAAAATCTTCCAGAAAAATTTACCCATATAAAACATCAATAGATGCACCCCTTTTCACTGGTTTACTTAGATAAAATTATAGCACAGCAAAAAAAGGTTTACAAGTATATTATGCCAAATTATTCAATTTTCAGAAATGTAATTCTGTCTGACTAGTTCATACATAATAATTCCTGAGGCAATAGACGCATTTAATGATTCGGCATTACCAACTATAGGTATCTTCACTTTAATATTTGAATGTTCAATTAATTCTTGGCAAATTCCTTCTGCCTCATTACCTATGATAATAGCATTTTTGTTGCTATAATCCATTTGAAAGTAATAGTTTTTAGCATTTAAGTCTGTAGCTACAATATCTATATTATGTGACTTTAAGATACTAACCATATTAGTGGGGTCATCTACATGGATAATGGGGGTAGTAAAAATTGACCCCATAGTTGACCTTATAGTCTTGCTATTATATATATCCACTGTACCCTTTAGGACTATTATTCCATCAACTCCTGCTGAATCGGCAGTTCTAATAATAGTACCCACATTTCCTGGATCCTGTAGTCTGTCAAGAACTATTAGAAACAATTTTTCTTTATCTATTATGTCATCTATATTATAGTATTTCCTCTTTACAACCCCTAATATTCCTTGGGGATTATCAGTGGTAGATATTTCTCTAAAAACTCTTTCATTAACCTTATATAAATTTATATTATTATATGATATTCTATTTAATAGAGTGTGCCCTCTACTAGTAGCAAGTATTTCATCGCTATAATATACTGCACCTATATGTACATTATTATCTAAAGCATGTTCAACTATCCTTAACCCTTCTATGATGAACTCACCATTTTTTTCCCTATATTTTCTTCTATGTAATAATTTTATACTTTTTACGTGCCTATTAGATAAGGAGGTTATCTCTAGGACCAATTATAACACTCCTATCTGTTTTCAATTTTTTGTAAATCATCATTATGTCCTATCACAACTAAAACATCATCATCTCTAATTAAGTCTACAGCACTAGGTGAAATATCTATATCAGGACCACGCTTAATAGCCATAACATTGATTCCATATTTAGACCTCATATTCAATTCCCTTAGGCTCTTACCTATCCATTCTTCTAAGCTAGCAATCTCAACAATACTGTAATCTGGAGCAAGCTCGATATAATCCATTATATTTGAAGAAACTAGATTATGGGCAATTCTAACTCCCATTTCCCTTTCTGGAAATACAACTCTATCAGCACCAATCTTGTATAATACTTTAGCATGTAATTCATTCTGAGCCTTAGCTACAATATATTTTACACCAAGTTCCTTTATCATCAAAGTGACAAGTATGGAAGACTGAATATTGGAACCAATAGTTATTACTGCAACATCAAAATTTCTTATTCCCAAGGATTTTATAGAATTTTCATCTGTTGCATCAGCCTGAACAGCATGGGTCACTTGTTCAACAATACCTTGTATAGTTTCTTCATTTTTATCTACAGCTAAAACTTCATAGCCCATACTACATAGAGTTTTAGCAACGCTTGAGCCAAATCTTCCACAACCGATAACTACAAATTGCTTTTTCATATAGCCTCCCCTCTATCCAACCATTACTTTTCCTTCAGGATATCGTATTAATCCCTTGCTATTCTTCTGCTTTCTTCCTAAGGCAAATACTAGCGTCAAGGTACCTATTCTTCCAGCGAACATGGTAATAGATATGAGTATTTTACCAATTAAACTGAGATTTGAAGTCATGCCTAAAGAAAGTCCAACAGTACCAAAGGCAGAAACTACCTCAAAGAAAATATCAAGAAAATCGTGATTTGCTTCTGTAATAGAAAGAAGCATTGTAACTACTAAAACCCATAATACGCCAATCATCACTATTGCTAATGCCCTATTTATTAGATCCTTAGCAACCCTTCTATTAAAAACTACTGTATCACTTTTTGCTCTTATTATTGAAACAATGGATAAAATTAAAACTCCAGCTGTAGTGGTTTTGATACCTCCAGCCGTAGAGCCAGGTGAACCTCCAATAAACATTAGAATTATTATAAAAAACTTTGAAGCCATAGTTAGTTTATCTATGGGCAAGGTATTAAATCCAGCAGTTCTAGGTGTTATACCCTGAAACATACTACCTAAAAATTTACCTTTTATAGTCAAATTTTTTAAAGTGTCAGGATTATTAAATTCTAGAATAAAGATAAAAATAAATCCAGTTAATATCAATATTCCAGTAATGCTTAAGACCAACTTTGTATGTAATGTTAATTTGCTAAACTTCTTAAATTTAAGTAAATCCATAATCACTGTAAATCCTAATCCCCCAACAATAATGAGCAGCCATAACACGACGTTAACTAAGGTATCATCTACATAGGGAGTTAAACTCCGTCCATTACCTATAAGGTCAAAGCCTGCATTACAAAATGCCGATATTGAGTGGAAAACACCAAAGAATATACCCTTTGCAATTCCATATTGTGGTATAAATTTTAACGACAAAAAAAATGCTCCTATACCTTCAATTATGAATGTCGTCAATAGAATATGCCTTGTAAGTCTTACTAACCCTGAAATGTTAAACTGATTTAAAGCCTCCTGCATAATTAGTCTTTCACGTAATGATATACGTTTACCTATAATAAAAAATACGAGAGTAGCCATGGTCATAAAACCTAAGCCACCGATTTGAATAAGCAGTAATATTACGGTTTTTCCAAACATAGTCCAGTATGTACCAGTATCTACAACAACCAGACCCGTTACGCAAACTGCTGAAGTTGCTGTGAATATAGCATTTATAAAACCTACACTCTCCCCCGTTTGAGAAGCAATAGGGAGATTAAGCAATATGGCTCCAATTAATATTATGCTTGCAAATCCTAGAACTAATGTTTGTGCAGGATTCAATTTGTAATTGTTTATATGATTATTGCTTTCGATTGTAATCACCTCAATCGAATATTTTTAATTTTATCTGTTTATTATACCACTTTAATCTATTTTTTAAAAGCATAAAACCTAAACAAAACTTGGGCTATTATGGTTTTAAATAAAATAGACTCTATGAGAGTCTATTCAGATTGTTGACAAAGTCAACAAGATGATAAGCGATAATGAAAAATTTCAAATTTGTCAACAGCCTCAATAGACTCCACAGGAGTCTATTTTATGCATTTAATTTAGCTTTTGCAACATCTACAAGTTGTTTAAATCCTTCTGCATCATGTATAGCCATCTCAGAAAGCATTTTTCTATTTATATTTATCTCCGCAAGCTTTAACCCATTGATAAGTCTGCTATATGAGATATCATTCATTCTTGCTGCAGCATTAATTCTTGATATCCATAGTTTTCTAAAGTCCCTTTTTCTTAATTTACGTCCTACGTAAGCATATCTTAAAGATCTCATTACTGCTTGATTAGCAGGCCTGAAAATCTTACTTTTTGCACCATAATAACCTTTAGCAAGCTTTAATATCTTCTTATGTTTTTTCTTAGCGTTTACAGCTTTTTTTACCCTTGCCATTTCTTTCTACCTCCTTTGCTTTTATACTAGAATTTATAGATATGGAATAAGTGTTTTAATTCTCTTATAATCACCATCAGAAACTAACGTAGATTTACGTAGATTTCTTTTTCTTTTAGCCGATTTTTTAGTTAAAATATGGCTTTTATAAGCCTTTTTCCTCTTAACTTTTCCTGTACCCGTTACTTTTAATCTTTTAGCGGCACCTTTATGAGTCTTCATTTTAGGCATTGTTATTCCTCCCTTCAGCATCCTATTACTAGTTTTTTGGAGCTAATATCATTATCATGCTTCTACCTTCCATTTTAGGCTTTTTCTCCATAGAACCTGCTTCAGAAACTATAGAGAAAAATTTATTTAAAACATCTACTCCTAAATAAGTATGGCCTAGCTCTCTTCCTTTGAATCTTAAAGAAACCTTTACTTTATCGCCTTTTTCTAAAAACTTAATTGCTCTATTCGCCTTTGTATTTAAGTCGTGTTCTTCTATATTAAGGCTTAATCTCACTTCTTTTACATTAATTATTTTTTGCTTCTTCTTAGCTTCCTTTTCTCTCTTAGCTTGTTCATACTTATATTTGCCAAAGTCCATAATTTTACACACTGGCGGTTTTGCGTTTGGAGCTATCTTCACCAAATCAAGCTTTCTCTCTACAGCCATTTCAAGGGCTTTTTTTGATGAAACTATTCCCAACTGGTCCCCATTTGAGTCAATAAGTCTTATCTCACGATCTCTTATTGATTCATTAATTTCCTGCTTGTTTTTAATAGTTGTCCACCTCCTAATATTATACAATAACATAATCAATAAAGCTTCAAGGGTCCTTAGTCCCTTGGTTCTGATTAGATTTCACTTTGTGAAATGACCCCTAAGTATCTATAAAACAAAAGACGAATGTTTTCACATTCGTCTTATAGCCAAAGAATTACAATCTATACAATAAATAAACTACTATACAAACTGGCCATATTAACCCTATAACTCCTGTCATAAGGTGAGAAACGAATGCTTCTACTTTATTATAATATGTGTCGATTTCCACTTCTTATTCCTGACTTAGTTTATCATTAGTTTCAACACATGTCAATATATTTTTAAAGTTTATTTCTTCGTTCTTTTTAATGTCTTCTTCCACGCATGAAGTCCCAATGATACCCCTATTACCCCATAGGCAACAAAATTTCTAAAAAATTCACCTATTTGAGCATCCCCAAATAATTCCTTTGCTGCCTTAGGGGAAACAATAAACAATGTATGGAATAGCACTACTCCAAGTAATGCTTGACCTATTGTAGCCTTTGAAACAGATGCTCCACCTATAAGGATTGCAGCTATAGCAAAGGTTGCTATTTGTACATGGCTCCCATAGGTATTTAGTGTACCAATATTTTGTAGAAAAATCAATTGTCCCCAAGCAGCCAATACTGTAGATATGGTTACAGCAATTATTCTAGTCCTATCAACATTTATACCAGAAACAGATGCAATATGCTTATCTTGACCAACGGTTCTAAAATCTTGACCAAGCTTAGTCTTAACAATTATAAAATTAAATAGACATAAAACTATAACCGTCAAAGAAGTAACCACAGGTAGTTTTAAGTTAGTTAACATTCTTAAGTTATTAGGTAGATCTTCAGAAAAAGTAAAAATATAACCAGTTATAAAAACTATTAATCCAAGTATTAATATAGATATCTGTTTAACTCTACTAATCCGCTTAAATCCATATCTATTGCCCAAATAAAGTTTGCATACTCCATATATTATTATTATAATTCCTACACCCATAAACACATTAAATATAGGAACCTTTAAGATATTATCTAGTGCATACTTAATTCCCCCATTCCTAGATAAGTCAATGGTATTTCTTACTCCCACACCCTTACTTAATATCAGAATGGGATTATTTACAGGTATTATCTTCCCTACTAAAAACAGAAATAATAATTGATATAGGCCATTTGCAAAGAAACTAGCTATCATACTAGTAATCATTTCTTGTCCCTTTGTCTTATTTAACAATCTGCCTATTAAATTACCAAATAGTACTGCTAAGGGAAATGATAAAAAGGCACACAGTAAAAATCCAGGAACTCCTGTTACACCCCAGTGAGTAACTATAATTATAGAAATCTGCGCCGCCATAGCACCTATAACTATACTAAAATTAAGTCCCATCCCTGCTAATACAGGAATTATCAGAGCAAGAACTAAAAAAGAATTTCTTGTAATCCTTACTAATAATTCATTAGCTATAAAAAACAAGGGTAGTTTAGATAATTGCACTCCAAGAATACATATAAAAACGAATAGAATTGTGACGATATTATCTTGAAAAAAGCTTTTTACATTAAATGATGGATTCAATTCTTTAATATCTTCTTTTGTGATCTGTTCGTTATTGGTTTCTGCCATATTATTCGCCTCCCCCTACCTGAGTCAATGCATAAAGAATTATTCCATTTTGAACTATGAACCTAAGCACTTCAGATAGACTTCCTTCTTTAATTAATTCATTTGCCACGGGAAGAGCTACTGTTAGCATACCTTGAAATAGAAAAACTCCTAAAATCACATGGGAAATTTTAGCCCTTTTCGCAGATGCTCCTCCAATTAAAATGGCAGCTACTGCACCAAATGCCATGAATTGAGGTGCCATATATAGTTGAAAGAATCCAAAGCTTTGTGCATACACAATTATTCCTAAAGCCCCAAGTATAGTTGATAAAGTTGTTCCAATAATTCTGCATCTATCAACATTTATACCAGAAGCCACAGCAAACTTGGGATTATCCCCTGCAGCTTTCATTGCTATCCCTATCTTACTTCTCGTAAATAACCAAACCACTAAACATGAACCTAGAAAAAATAGTAATAATCCAGTTGGAATGTTTACGCCTCCAATCTCAAAGGCCCAAAATTTATTTAGTATCTGAGCATAGGTAGAATCCAAGGAAACCGTCACCCTTAAACCTCTACCAATAGGCCATACCATTTCAGGATGTTTAAAGGGTAGGAGAATCCACATTATACACATGAAGGCAACTGCTGAGAATCCCATATAAGTAGCAACTAGCATTTCAGAACCCTTTATCTTATTAAGCATCAAACCATAAAGCCATCCAGTTATAATTGCAAATGGTAGTGAAATAATTATTGCACTCCAAAATCCCATGGCATCCACAAATCCCAGTTCCATACTTATCATTCCACCCAATAAGCCACACAGTATCCCTAAAGGAAGTGCAAAATTTGGCCCTATGCCCGACTGAATAGCAGGTACCATGGCTAAGACTAATATTCCATACATACCGAATCTTCGTATTATATCTGACAGCATTGAATCAAAGGGAAGTCCTACAAATACTGAGATTATACATATCAGTATAAAGAATCCCGTAATAATTAACCTTGGAAGACCGAATTTACTAGTAAATTCTTTTATCGATTCAGTCATTTATATTGCCTCCTTACCATGTATTTTATGATATTCTCCAGCCATCATTAATCCAAAGTCTCTATCACTATCCCCAGGTCTAAGGATTCCTTCAACCCTGCCTTCTGTTATAATAGCTATTCTATCACAAATTGATCTTAACTCTGCTAATTCACTTGATGTCATTATTATAGTCATTCCCAACTCTTTATTTAATTGCACCAATAGATCTAATACCAATTTTTTTGCACCAATATCTATCCCCCTAGTTGGTTCCGATACTAGCAAAACATCTGGTTGTAAGGTCAAAGCCCTTGCTATACAAACCTTTTGCTGATTACCTCCACTTAACCTTTTTGTAAGCTGCTGTGGATCTGTACATCTTATATCTAGGTCCTCTATCATCTTCAGGGAATGTTCTCTAATTTTTTTACTATCAATTTGATTAAATATTCCATATCTATTTAAAAACTTACCTTTTATTTGCAAAGCAGTAATGGTAACATTATGCTCAATAGAGGATTCAAGAAGCAAACCTACACCCCTTCTATCTTCTGAAACAAAGGCCAGCCCTTTTGTCAACGATTCTTTTGTATCATTGAGCTTAAGTTTTTCCCCTCTTAAAATTATTTCACCAGTGGTTTCGTATAATCCCATTAATCCATTGGCAATACCAATCTTACCTTGGCCAGCCAAACCACCTATACCGATTATTTCACCATTTCTAATATCCAAATCTATTCCTTTGACCTCTTCCCCTGGCATATTAACCTTTAGACCTTTTATCGAAAGCATAACTTCTTTATGTTTCCTGGATTCTTCTTCAGCTTTATTGCTAACCTCTACCTTTCTACCAACCATAAGTTCAGCAAGCTCTAATACATTTGTATCCTCTTTTTTTCTAGTGGCAACTAGCTCACCATCTCTTAATATAGTAACATTATCAGCCGCATACATAACCTCATCTAATCTATGGGTAATAAAAAGAATAGCTATGCCGGTCTTTGCTAATTTTTTCATAGCTTTAAGTAAATTATTGGCTTCACTTTCAGCAAGAACTGCTGTAGGTTCATCAAATACTAAAATTTTTATGTTGCTTTTGTCAATTTCCCGGGCAATCTCTATAAATTGCATATATCCAACTGGAAGTCCAGCAACGGTTACCCACTCCTCTATGCCAATCCCAAGCATGTCTAAGGACCTTCTAGAATCCCTATTCATTTCTTTATAATCTAAAAATTTATGACTATCCTTTTTAAACAGTCTACTTATAATATTGCCCTTAAGTCTCTCTCTATTTAGCTTTATATTTTCAGTTAATGTAAAACCAGGAATAAGCATGAACTCTTGATGAACCATTCCAATACCTTTTTCCATTGCTTCCTTTGGAGATTGTATGTTTATTTTTTCTCCACATATTGAAACTTCTCCACCAAACCCTCCAGTAGAATGAATTACAGGCATACCAAATAGTATATTCATTAGAGTTGATTTACCTGCTCCATTTTCCCCTAATAAAGCATGTATTTCTCCAGGCTTAACAGATATATTAACACCCTTTAGCACCCTATTTCCAAAATACTCCTTTTCAATATTCTCCATCTGTAGTGTGTATTCTTCCTGCATCTACTTTCACCACCCTTATTAGTTTAATAATAATGCAAGGCTGCCCAAGGGCAACCTTACATAAACTTGTTATGGATTTTTAAGCATTTATTAGAAGTTAAGGAAATCTAATAATACAGTAAAATAATTATCGTATTGCTCACCATCTTCACTTAACATATTTACTTTAACATCAACCTTTGCATAATCGGAAAACTTTTCTTTGATTACATCTACGTCTACTTTACCATTAGTTTCTCCATCAATGTATGCTTTAGCATACTCAGCACCGGCTTCTATAAACATCATAGCCACAGGCACTGGCCATGTGGAAAATCTACCAGTTCCACCCTTTTCAGCTATTTTAGCTGTAACTTGTTCTACAGTAAAGTCAATATCACCCTTTTTATCCTCAGGGATTTCTATTGATAATGCTGCTGGGAATCCATGGAACGGAGAAGGACAACAGGGCTGTGGATATATAGCACCTTCGTCTAATGCTGATTTTATAAGGGGTACTTGCATTGAACAATTGGTACTAAAAAATGCAGTATCCTTACCATATCTTTCTACCTTTCTTGGTACATCCTCGAAAATAAATTGTTGAGCACCTGGAACACCAGCATCACCAGTTGGATCAGGAGCTGTTGCATCTATAAATTCTAAACCTATTTTTTCACAGGTTTCCTCCATTATATCTCTTCTTGCTGATAAGAGTGGATAAGACATATGTCTTGGGAAAGAATAGTGAACAAACTTTTTAGCACCTTGCTTTTTAGCTTGCTCAGGAACTGCAACACCCATTGCCAACTCATCGGATTGGAATACAACATCGGCCTTAGAAGAAATTAATTTAGGGTCTTCCCCAGGTGTACCTACAATATATAAGATATCATCTCTAATTTCTCTAGCCTTATCTATAGCCGCTCCACTTCCAGGAACAGCTTGACATATAACTATTGCTTTTACATCTGGATCTGAGGCCATACTAACTACATTCGAAATTGTAGTTTCTTGCTCATCCATAAATTTAGGTGGATAAGTCATTGTTATAATATGCTCCTCACCATACTTGGCTAATACATTCTGTGCTGCCCTATACTCTTCCTCATTCTGGACAACAGTACCAGTCATGATACCTATCTTCCAATTTCTGCCTTTCCTTCATCCTTCGCCTCTTCCTTCGCTGGTTCAGATGGCTGTTCAGTTGCTTCCTCCTTTGCAGCCGGCTCTTGACCACATGCAGCCAAACCAATTGCTAATGTTAAAACTAGTAACATAGCTAAAACTTTTTTAAACATTAAAAAATCCCCCTCTAAATTTTCTTTAACTCTGTTAATATTTTTTAAATTCTTAAGACATTACACTCCCTTCATTCCAATATGTATTTATTAAAAATATTTAATAAATAACTATGTATGAGTACTTAAATTATTTCTCAAATACCAAATTCCTAGGCATTCCTTAATCTTAATATGTTTGCTTTTAGCTTCTAACTTTCTTGAAATCATCTAAAGCTCAGTAACTATATCATAATTCTACACTTTTCTTAATCTTCCTTCTTTTTTGTATTTTCTGTATTTAAAAAATTTTTATAATATATGTAAAATTTTTAATATTCAAATTTTACTATTGTTGCAAAAAACTTACTTACTTTTAATTATTTAAAATAACTTAAGTAATCTTACATCAGTTATATAGACTAAAAATTCCTTTTTAATAAATTTTCCAATAACATAATTTATCTTTTAATTCATTTTTTAAATTATCTTTGGGTACACTAAATTTAAATAGAAGCTTTACTTAAAATTCTAAATAAATAACAAGCTTAAATATTAAAATCAAAGAGCTTCAAAATTTTTGCTTTGACCCAAAATAAATTTACTATTTAAAATTATTTACACAATATATTAAGAAAATAAATCTAGATGAGAATTAGTAGAATACAACATATAAAATCTAATAAATCTCTCCCCTTTCCATTGTCTGAATATCTTTAGATTATGAATTATTCAAACAATCCAATGGGAGATTTATAAATACATTATATGTAGTATATAGAACAGCCAAATTTGAAAGTAGGTGGTTTTAAGTTTGAAGAAAAAGACCCTTTTCTTTATCTTGTTGTTTTCAATAATTTTAAATACAATAATATTTAAAGCCTTTCAAGGTAATAGTAAATTTGCAACTTATTTTAATAACTCAACCATCTTTATAATAATGTTGATAGGAATTTCATTGATGATATATTTTTTCAAGCATGACAATTCCCCTCAATTTGCACCGGCTAATTTAAAAAATGAAAAAAATGAGAAAAGAAATGAAAAATCTGATGAATCAAGAATTGGCTTTAAGGATGTTGCAGGATTAGAGGAGGTAAAGGACGAATTAGGAGAGATAATAGATTTTTTAAAAAGTCCAGATAAATACAGGGCTATGGGAGCAAAAATTCCAAAGGGTATACTGTTACATGGTCCTCCAGGCACTGGTAAAACTCTATTGGCTAGAGCCATTGCCGGTGAAACTAATGCTAAATTCATTCCAGCCAGCGGCTCAGAATTCGTAGAAAAGTACGTAGGTGTAGGTGCAAAAAGAGTAAGAACTCTGTTTGAAAAGGCAAGAAAAGAAACTCCCTCAGTCATATTCATTGACGAAATAGATGCTATTGGGGCAAAGAGAACCTTGGAGAGTAATAATGAAAAGGATCAAACCTTAAATCAACTTTTAATTGAATTAGACGGTTTTAACAATGAGCAAACTGTTATAATTATTGGAGCAACTAACCGCATTGACATGCTTGATGAAGCTTTAATCAGGCCAGGAAGGTTTGATAGAAATATATTCATTGGTAATCCTGATATTAAGTCAAGGGAAGAGATTTTTAAAGTCCATATAAAAAATAAGCCTATTAGTCCAAAAATAAACGTAAACGAACTTGCTAAAAGAACCCATGGAATGTCAGGAGCACATATCTCTAATATCGCCAATGAAGCCGCAATTTTTGCAGTTAGGGATAATAAAAAAATTATTGATTTCGATGATTTCAGCAGAGCCATAGAGAAAGTAATTGGAGGAATTGAAAGAAAAAACTTTTCCATAATAGAAAAGGAAAAAAGAAGGGTTTCTTTCCATGAAGCTGGTCATGCTTTAATGGGAAAAATATTGAATACAGATTTAATTTCAAAAATATCTATAATACCTAGAAGTCAAGCTTTAGGTTATGTAATGTATACTCCAGATGAGGAAAGATTTTTAATTACTAAGGATGAACTTCATAGTAAGATAAAGGTTATCCTTGGGGGCAGAGCGGCTGAAGAAGCAATCTTTGGAAATATTTCTACAGGAGCTAAAGACGATTTGAAAAAGGCAAATCAAATAGCCTTTCAAATGGTTTGTGAGTACGGCATGAGTGATTTACAAAATAGATTTTATGAGTCTAATCTTATTCACAGATGCTATGATTTAATTGATAAGGAGATCAATAAAATAATTGATATCTGTTATAAGGATTCCTTAGTAAAAGTCAAATCAAATATAGATTTGCTTTCTAAGATAGCCGATGTCCTATACCACAAAGAAACTTTAACTGGAGAAGAGTTAAATACATTAATCAAAAAATTTGATGGTTCCCATAATCTTTCAATAATCTAATAGACTTTTCCAAGGTAGCTGTAAAAAAAATGGACACGAAAATATTATATTAAAATAAAAAGTCGTTTTGTTTAAAGCGACTTTTTATTTATCAATTTAATAACTCCATGTTAGAATAATTGAATTATTATACCTTGAATAAAGCCAATACAAAAACCTATAAACCCACCTAAAAGTTCTATATGTTTAAGTTCTTTCTTAGCAATATTTAGAATTATTTTTTCAAGCTTAACAAGTTCAAAATTATTAACCTTATTTTCAATAATTTCAGATATTTTCACCTTACTAGTAGCTTTGTTAATAAGTTTATCGCTCAATTCATTTATCGTATTTTCACCTTCAGCTTCAATAATTTCATCTAAATATACAAGTATTATACCTTTTATAGCTCCAGGTATAATTGAAGGCATCTTTTCTTCAGCGATGTCTCTAATTTTTTTCTTGATTTCAGAAATAATTTCACTTTTATTTTCTTCCTCTATTAACTTGTCCATTATTTCTTCAATTGAAATCAACTCTGTTTCCACTGTATGACCAATACTGTTAGCTATTTCCCTTTTTCTCTTAGGAATTAAACCTTGAATTTCCAAATTTAGTATAGGTATTTTAATGGGGTTTAAAGGCCTAAAAATCAGCTTAATTGCAAATACATTTGTCATCCATCCTATAAAAGCACCTACTATAGATAATAATAACACCTTTACATAAAACATTTCTTCACCTCTATACTTTTATCTTCTATAAACAAGATAAAGTATAACACATACATAAAATCCTTTCAATAAATCAAGGATACTTTATAATAATGAAAAAAGTCCAATTTCAGTATACCTTGAATTTGGACTTTTCCAATAATCTAATATCCCATTGCCTTGAATCATAATATGGTAATGAATCTCATTCTACTCTTTTATTATCCTTTTACTCACATTACAGATTTTACATTTATTACATATATAGACTTTTCCATCAAATATGTTCTTTATAGTCTCAATAATTTCAGAATTTTTCACATTGTTAGCGAAGTGAAAAACTATCTTTTTCGGTGCTATAGTTATAAGGGTACTTACAAGCATATCATCATTGTTTAAATTGTTATCTACTAAGTCAGCTATTAACCCCCTTATGTATTCATTATCAATTAGTTTATTTTCCTCATCAAAAAAATGATATTTCCCTTTTTTATCAACAAGAATATTGATTAGGTCAATTTTGGATTCTTGAATATTTACAAAGTACTTTAAAAGCTTAATAAACTCTTTATATTCTTTCTCCATTACATATTCTTCTATTACCCTGTCGATTACTTCGTACAAATCATCTAAGTAAGTCCTTAACCTAAAATTAACAAATCCCTCTATATTTATGGTCTCATTTTCATCTAAAAAATCAACTAATTTATATAATATTTTAGCTTTCCTATTTACCTTATATGGAACATCTACATTTTTATCATGGATTTCATTATCTAAATATTCATTTAATTGCTTCATTATAAATTTTCTTTCATTAATCTTTAAAAAATAATAGTTAGTATGGAGAATTCTTTCTATAATTTTAAATTCCAGATTGTCTACTATATGATTGGAAATTCCAACTGCAGCATAATGTTTAAATACATCAGAAAAGTCATTATACAAACTATTATTTTTATTAATCTCATTTCTATCTATATAAAAATCAATTGTATTAAACTTTCCATTACTTAGTATTTCATTACTTATTTCAACATCTTCATTACTATAATTTTTCATTATCATATCAATTAATTTCTTAGCATTTTCAGCATTTTCACAAAAAGTAATCGAAAGTAGATTCACTATTCTTAATGCCTCCTTTCAATAGTAGTATATGGGAGTAAAAAAGAGCATATACAAATATTGTACTGTTAGATTTTGTTTATCCTGTCATTTATCTCTGTAGGAGGAATTATGGAGGTTGTATCAATGAGTTTTTTATCATTAATTATATTTAAAATCTACTGAATATTTTCTGAAAAATTCTTTTATAATTCTAAAATCAAAACTTCTCTTAATATCTCCACTAAAGATATTTTAATGTTTTCAATTAGCCCTAAAACTCCTCCTAGAAGCCACAATTTTAATTGGGCAAACTAATATATCTTCTTCTAATATAGAAAGCATCTATACCATATTTTTTGTAATTTCTTTATCCCATGTGACTATAGCTTTATCACTACACAAATAGAATACTTTGAGTACCCTCACTTTACATCTATCAATCCCACTTTTTTCTTTCTAGCCTCTTAATTATTATTTTATCCCTATATTTTAAATTGTACATTGATACTTCCCCATATCCTCATTACATTATATGCAATATTATCAAGATAGGTACTTTTTAGTGCAGTAATTTCATCGTCTTAATATTATAATTTACATATAGGATATGCTGAAACTGCTTCATGTAAGTCTTTAAAATAAGGAGTCTCAATAATGTTTATACCTTTGGCTCGTATTTTATTCTGAATACATGGAGAATCCTCTTGTCAACTATAACAGTTTTTAAAACTAAGAGAGCTTACTACTTTTTAAAAATAAAAAAAGACATCTCAATCAGATGACTTTTTGTTCTTATTGGAGGCGGCACCCAGATTCGAACTGGGGAATAAAGGTTTTGCAGACCTGTGCCTTACCACTTGGCTATGCCGCCATATCTATTAAATTGGAGCGGTAGATGGGATTTGAACCCACGACCCTCGCCTTGGCAAGGCGATGCTCTACCACTGAGCCACTACCGCCTATGGTGCCCAGAGGCGGAATCGAACCACCGACACGGGGATTTTCAGTCCCCTGCTCTACCGACTGAGCTATCTGGGCTTAGCCATCCAGAAGGGATTCGAACTCTAGCACGACAGGCTAGCATTCTAGCCAACTGAACTACTGAACCAAATTGCATACAAAATATCAGATGCGGGAATTTTCTGTTTTTCTTCTCGCATCTAGTTCCTGCTTTTAGTAATAAAAGGTTGTTTATTTGCTTATCAACAAATACCGTAAAATTTCTCGCAAATCTCTTATTTACTATAAAATTTTACTACTTTGGTGGGCGCAACAGGGCTCGAACCTGTGACCCCCTGCTTGTAAGGCAGGTGCTCTCCCAACTGAGCTATGCGCCCTTTTGATTGAAGTGACAATTATTATGATACAATATATTTAACTCAAAGTCAATGTTTTTGTATTGATTTTACAATTTTTCCTATTTCAATTCTGCACTATCTAGTAACTGGATAAGGTTTAGCTTATTAAATAGGTATTTTTTATTACAAAAGTGACAGCTGATTTCAGCTTTACCATCTTCTTCAATTATATCTGTAAGCTCATCTTTACCCATACTAATTAGAGCCTTTTCTATCTTTTCCTTTGAACAATCGCATAGAAAGTCTATATCATTTTTCTGTATTATTTCTACATCAAAGTCCTTCAACATAAATTTTAATATCGCTTCACCACTCATCCCTTTATCCACCATTGAAGATATAGGAGGTATATCCTGAACAATTTTTTCAAGCTTAATTAAAGTTTCTTCCTCTACGCCCGGTAGGGGCTGGATAATAAATCCTCCTGATGCCTTAACACAACCATCTTCTCCCAATAAGACCCCTAGAGAAACCACAGAGGGTTGCTGCTCAGAATACATATAATAGGCAGCTATATCCTCACCTATTTCACCAGTTATTAAGTTGGATTGTCCTATATAGGGTTTCTTAAGTCCAAGGTCCTTTATCACTATTAGCTTACCATTTTTTCCTATAGCACCACCAACATCCAGTTTTCCTCTTTCATTTAGAGCTAATTCTATATAGGGGTTTGAAATATAAGCCTTAACATGTCCCTTAAAATCCGCAACTGCTACAATAGATTTTATTTTATTAACTCCTCTAATTTGTAAGGTCAATTTATGGTTCTCACTTTTAAGCATCTGCCCCATGATAGAAGCGGCAGTTATTGTTCTTCCTAAAGCCGCAGTAGCAACAGGAGTAGTATCATGTATTTTTCTAGCTTTTTCAACCATACCAGTGGTTATTGCAACAAATACTCTTATACTTTTACTGGCAGCAAAACCTCTTACTAAATAATTCTTCAATCCAATCCCTCCAACTACTTTTGCTTTATAAATATGCATTAGAAGTACTAGGTTTTAATTTTGCTTATTTTATAAAACAGTATACAATAATGTGGGAAATCTGAACAAGACTTTATCCACCAAATCTTCTCATTTTTAATCAGCATTTCCACTTAAGAAATTCAGCACAGCAATAAAGCCCTGAACTAGTCAGGGCTAATAAGCTTATTTATTAATTTATAAATTAAAGCTTAGTAACTTGAGTCGCTTGAGGTCCTTTTTCTCCTTCAACAACATCAAACTCAACTTCTTGGTCTTCTTCTAATGTTTTAAAGCCTTCACCAAGAATTGCAGAGTAATGTACAAATACATCTTTCCCATCTTCTCCAGTAATAAATCCATAACCCTTTTCACCATTAAACCATTTTACTTTACCCTTCATGTAAAAATCAATCCTCCTAAAACTTTCAAAAATTAAGATTAAGCTAGCTCATAACTAATTTTAACACAGCCTTTTTGCAGTGTCAAATAATTAAATTAAAAACCTGTTCTTATTAAATTATTCAAATCACTCAAATATTATACATAATTTAAAAATATTTTCCTCATTTTTTACAAACAAAAAATACCCTGTCATCTTTATACTGAATTTTCTCAAAACTAAATGCCCTATATACACATATATTTATAAAGCCTATATACTTTAAAATTTCAAGTATTTCTTCTACTCTATAGGCTCTTTGATAATGATACTCTTGATATCTTGAGAACAGCCTATCTTGTCTTTTAAAAATAGTCAAACCCAGTTCACAAAGATTTGTTTCATAATCAAAATAATTTTGCCATATGTAAGATATGTCTTCGAAATTTTCAGCATAAACATTATTTCCTAAAACCTCAGAGAGCTTATGGTAGGAACTTATATCAAAAATCAATACTCCATCTTCTTTAAGTAAAGAATATACTTTTTCCAATACCGACAATAGATCATTTTCCTCTAATATGTAATTAAATCCGTCACACATACAAATTACACTATCAGCTTTTTTACTATAATTCAACTGCCTCATATCTTGATTAAGGTATTTAATATCTAATCTTAAATCATATGCCTTATTTTTAGCTAAGGCTAACATTTCATTGGATATGTCTATACCAACTATATCGTATCCCCTTTTTGATAATCTATTTGTTATGTTTCCTGTTCCACAGGCAAGCTCCAAAATGGTCTGGGGTTTACAGCCTTTACTAATAAATATTTCTTCTATATAGTCTACCCATCCGTCATAATCTACATCCTTCATTAAAAAATCATAAACCTGAGCAAATCCGCTATATGCTTCCATTTCTATCCCTTCTAACCTATACAGATGTGTAAAAATTTAATATTTATAAAAATTATTACTTTACTAACAGTAAATCACAATAGTAAGACTTCCTAGTCACACACCTATTATTTGAAATATTTTTAAGTCTATAACCACACAATATTTTACAATACAATTATACACGAAATAAAAGCAAAAACTCAAGGCATCGAGGACTTTTACTTTAAATCAGCATAAAAAAAGAGATAGAAAACTATCTCCTACAGGCTTTTGACAAACCTGAATTTCTTCGTTGTTGCTTCAACCAAGAACCCTTCCGTATTTCTTTATACGCTGCGGCCTCTCGGTTTCAGCACGCCTCGAACTTCGGATTTGTCAAAAGCCTATCATCTTGTTGACTTTGTCAACAATCTGAAAGAGATAGAAAACTATCTCTTAGATTTTAGGCCTGTTCTTTTACTTTTTTCATTTTCTTCTTTCTCACAGTTATGAGTCCGCCGATTCTTCCAGTTTCCTTAGCCGTCAAACCTCCCCATCCATTACTTAGAACTTTATCCAAAAGCCCTAATTCTGAGGCAATTTCATACTTCCATTGATCCTCCATTGTCTCAATTTTAAATTTCCTATTTTTATCTCTATTCTTTTTTGACAATTTTATCACTCCCCTCACAAGTATTATGGAGTAAGGGGTTAAATTTTATACCTAAAAACTACACATTTTTTTAAACATTTGTAATAATTAGGCTTTTTTGTTGAAATTTTTCTATATAAATGCTATCCTTTTCTATGGTTGTTATGTTGTTTCCCACTCCCCCTTTAAATATATATTAAGATATATATTTAAGGCCTCGAACAAAAATGGTTTCGAGGTATTTTTTTACCCTAAACTTAAAGTCTATAAAACTGGTAAAAAGAAAAAACAACATACATAGCAACTACAATTAGAAGGGGAATAAATTCAACTATTTTATAGATTTTTTGTTTTGAAGATAAATTGGAATCATAATCATCACCTATAGTCAAATCCCTATAAGATAATTCCTCATTATTATATGAAGTATTATCGTCACTATATAAATCATCCTTTAAATTATCAGAATCCAGCCGAGGATTATTGGAGTCAAGTTCAATATCCTCTTTTATTTTTTTTATTAATAGATATGCAAAAAAACCGGATACAGCAGCAATAACCCCTAGGGTTATAGTTCCAGCAATTAATTGATAAGTATTGGGCATACTATTTTCTGGCGTAATACTACCGTATTGACTTACCCCTTCCCTTAACACATTCAAGCCATACATCAATGTTACAGCTAGACCATTATTCGCAATATGCCCTATAATTCCAGCATAAATTGAATCGGTAATATAGACCAGATATCCAAACACCAAACCTAAAACTATAGGACCTGCTAAGTTTTGTAGGTTAAAATGGAATATCCCAAACATAAGTGATGTAATTGCAACTCCAGCTAGTTTGTATTTTTCTCCATAGACCCTTAACAGTAATCCCCTAAAAAACACTTCTTCACAAATTCCAGCAGAAATAGCTATGATAAAAAATAGAATCGCATATTCTATGAAATTGTTGGGCATTGGTATAGGTAATGGCCTTATTTCCATACCCAGATAGGTTAATATAGTAAGCATAATTGAATTAAAAAATACGGCTACAGGATAAACCAAGAATGTTATTCCTACAGTCATTAATCCATGTTTAAATTTTAACCTATTAAATCTTAAAAAAGTCCTTAGACTTTCTTTTTTAATTTTAAGGAAAATAATGACCGGCAGCAACACCAGAATGTACTGTGTAATAACTAATCCAGTCTTTATATTAACAAATTGAACATATGCACCTATAGTAACTAGTAATAGGGCAGTAATAAGATATAGCAAGTTTGTTTCTAGTATCGAAACTTTTCCCTTATTCATTTTCTCCACCTCTACAATTAACTTTCCAACCCATTATTATAAACGAGTATATCTACAAATGTTTGAACACCTACAGGTAAAACTTCTTCATTAAAATCGAATTTTGAGTTATGAAGGGAATAGACAAAACCCTTTTCCTCATTTCTAACACCTAAAAAGAAAAATAATCCCGGAATCTCCCTCTGATAGTAAGAGAAATCCTCGGCAGTCATTTGAGGTTTGACTATCTCAATATTTTCTTCCCCTAGGGCTTTAATGAAATCTTCTACTAATCCCTTATCATTGTTTACAAAGGGATACATATCCCTAAAGAGAACATCAATCTCACAATCATGGGCCATAGCTAAACTCTGAGCTATAATATTCATTTTTCTTTTAATTTTTTTATATATGGCTTCGTTAAAAGCCCTCATAGTTCCTTCCATGGTAACTTTCCCTGCTATAACATTCCTTCTTTCCCCACCTTCAATTTTTCCTATGGTTATAACCACAGGTTCAACGGGATCTAAACTTCTACTGACAATGTGCTGTATAGAGTTTATTAACTCTGAGGCAATAAGAATAGAGTCCTTACTATTGTGAGGCATTGCCCCATGACCGCTTTTCCCCTTGACAAAAATATCAAACTCTCCAGTTTGAGCCATCATCGGTCCGTCCTTTAACCCTATTTTACCCTCTTTAATATCAGGATATAAGTGAAGACCATAAATGCAGTCTACATTATATTTTCTAAGTATCCCTTCCTTAATAATAATTTCAGCTCCCCCAGGCCCTTCTTCAGCAGGCTGAAAAATTAGAAGAACATTATCTTTAAGCTTTGCTTTGTTAATAGACAAATACTGAGCTAACCCCAATAATATTGCTGTATGGCCATCATGTCCACAGGCATGCATCATTCCTTGATGTAATGAACAATAAGCGGCATCACTCTTCTCCATAATGGGAAGGGCATCGATATCTGCCCTAAATGCAAGAGTTTTATTACCTTCTCTACCCTTTAAAAATGCTATTACTCCAGTTCTTGCAGTCTTTTCAATAACATCTATATCTAAATTTTTAAGACGATTAATAATATATCCACTGGTCTTATATTCCTTAAATCCTAATTCAGGTATTTGGTGTAAATCCCTTCTTATTTGGATAATTCCTTCAGTTAAATCCTTTATAGTTTTATTTAATATAATCATCCTCTCACCCCAACAAAATAATCTTCTAAATAATATTCAATCATTTATTTAGACTTAACTCTATTTAATTTTATACTTTTTGGGCATCTTCTACAACAAAATAAATATATATTAATATATATTTTATACATAATTTTTAGCTATAAATTATAAAATCCATAAGCCTGTATTTCATTTAGATTTATATAAATATTCCTTCATTATTTTTATTTATGAATTTACCTACACAAAACTATTTAATTTTGAAGTAAAATAAATAGTTATTCTTAAGCTCTTTTTATTGACTTCCTATGGTACAAGTGATACCATATATATAATTTTAAAAGGAAGGAAAAAACACATTTTTTTCTACCGCTTCATATAGGATACCCTGTATTTTTTTTAGTATTTCTTTATAAATATAACCTGTAACAATCATTATTCTTCTGTCATATAATATATTTTAAAGGGTAACTTATTTCTATTTTTACTTAAGAAAGGCATTTATACTATTATCTTAATATTAAAGATTATGACTCTGTTGTATTCAAATGAAAAATGGGAGGGTTTATTTTGAAAAAAGTGAATATTGCAATTGTGGGTGCAACTGGAATGGTTGGCAGAACCTTCTTAAAGGTGTTAGAAGAAAGAGATTTTCCATATGAAAATCTTTATGTCTTTGCATCTTCAAAGTCTGTAGGTCAAAAGGTAAAATGTAAGGGTATTGAATATATCGTTGAGGAGTTAAGAGAAGATTCCTTCGATAGAAGCATTGATATAGCCCTTTTTTCAGCTGGGGGAAATATTAGTAAAAAATTTGCTCCAATTGCTGCCTCTAAGGGAGTAATCGTCGTAGACAACAGTAGTGCCTGGAGAATGGAGAAGGATGTTCCATTGGTTGTCCCTGAAGTTAACCCGTCAGACATTAAATCCCACAGGGGTATTATTGCAAATCCTAACTGTTCAACTATACAGGCAGTAGTGGCTTTAAAACCTTTACATGATAAATATAAAATAAAAAGGATTATTTATTCTACTTATCAAGCCGTATCGGGTTCTGGCTTAAAGGGTATAAAGGATTTAGAACAGGGTTTAAAGGGCAATAATATAATGGAAGCCTACCCCCATCCAATAGCCGATAATTGTCTTCCCCATATAGATGTATTCCTAGAAAATGGTTACACTAAGGAAGAAATTAAGATGATAAATGAGACTCAAAAGATATTAGGAGATTATGATATAAAAATAACTGCAACAACTGTAAGGGTTCCCCTCTTTGACTGTCATAGCGAATCAGTAAATGTTGAGTTTCAAAAAGCATTTGAGATCGACGAAATTAGGAACATATTCAGAGATAGTCCGGGAATAGTTTTACAGGACGATCCTGAGAATAATGTTTATCCCCTAGCATCTAATGCAAGGGCAACTGACCTAGTTTATGTAGGTAGAATTAGAAGGGATTTTAGCATAGACAATGGTTTAAATCTTTGGATTGTTGCAGACAACATTAGAAAGGGTGCAGCAACTAATGCTGTGCAAATTGCCGAAGAATTAATAAAAGACCTTTAATTAATATCTATTAAAAAAGCAAATAAAAAATTATTTTAGTTGTGATTTAGAGGCTGCAGTTAGTAAAGAGTACTTCAGATAAGATTAACGGGGAGTTTTTCTCTGTAGGAAAGGTACAACTGCCGAAACACACATCTTCCCCAAAGTTATGTGTTGGTGCTATACTGAATAAGTGTGGTGCTGTCATCAATTGAGTGCCCAGTCTTTTGATGGAGTGCTATTTCACACAGGGCAAAAAGAAACTTAGCTGACTTTAAACAGTCAATAGGGCTTTTTGCTCTTGACTGTTTATTTTTTTGCTTAAAAGAATTAATAATGTAAAATAATAATGTATTATAATGTTAAGCCTAAATTATTTATAAGGAGATAAATCTCTCCTCCAAACATTTTAAAGAAAGGATGGTTTATATGAGTCTTTTTAGAGGGTCAGGAGTTGCTATAGTTACTCCTTTTAAAAACGACAAAGTGAATTATGATAAGTTAGAAGAATTATTTGAATGGCATATAGAACAAGGTACTGATTCCATAATAGTTTGTGGAACTACTGGAGAAGCTACTACCTTAAATGATGAGGAGCAAAAGGAGATTATCAAGTTTGCTGTCCAAAAAGTTGATAAGAGAATACCCGTTATAGCTGGTACTGGTAGTAACTGTACAGCCCATTCAATTGAACTAAGTAAGTATGCAGAAAAAGTTGGGGTTGATGGCCTTTTAGTAATAACACCCTACTATAACAAGTCTACTCAAAAAGGTCTTATTGCACATTTTACCGCTATAGCCAATGAAGTAACTGTTCCTATTATTGTTTACAATGTACCCGGTAGAACAGGTGTAAATCTTCTTCCTGCAACTCTAGCAAAACTTGCTGAGCTTCCAAATATAAAAGGCATTAAGGAAGCAAGTGGAAATATTTCTCAAATAGCAGAAATAGCACGATTAGTTCCTGAGGATTTTTACATTTATTCAGGTAATGATGACATGATTGTTCCCCTCATGTCCCTTAAGGGAGATGGAGTAATTTCAGTTGTAGCCAATATTGCTCCTAGGGATACCAATGATTTGGTTCATAAATTTATTGAAGGAGATTTAAAAGCTTCATGTGAACTACAGCTAAAAATGAAACCTTTAATAGATGCTCTTTTTATAGAGGTAAATCCGATTCCAGTTAAAAGTGCTATGAATTTAATGGGCTTTGATGTTGGCAGCTTAAGACTTCCTTTAATTGAAATGTCCCATGAAAACTTAGAAACCCTTAAAACTAGGATGAAAGAGTATGGACTGCTTTAGATAATCAACTTATAGTCATAATAAGCTTTCTAAAAAAAAGCAGCAACACTTAGGGTTCTCTAAAAAATCTATTGAGCTTTAAAAACTATTATCTTTAATGGGAGGGATGTTTTTGATAAAAGTACTACTTTGTGGCGCTAAAGGTAAAATGGGTAGAGTACTCACAGACCTTATAGCCCAAGATACAAACATGGAGGTTGTAGCCGGTATAGATAGCTCCGAGAAAAGCCAATTTGATTATCCTATTTTTACTGATTTTAGCCAATGTGATGTTAAAGCAGACGTCATAATAGATTTTTCTCACCACTCTATAATCGGTGACTTAATTGATTATTGTGTTAATACAGGCACCCCTGCCGTTATCTGTACAACGGGCTTGGAAGAATCCATTATTAAGAAAATTGACGACTCTTCAAATAAGGTTCCCCTATTTAGATCTGGTAATATGTCCCTAGGGGTCAACCTTGTAATGGATTTGGCAAGAAAGGCTGCAAAAATTTTAAAGGACAATTTCGATATTGAGATTATTGAAAAACATCATAAAAGAAAGGTTGATGCTCCCAGTGGAACAGCTTATATGATTGCTGAGGCTATTAATGACGAACTTGAGGGGAGTAAGGATTATAATTTTGGAAGATATGGTAGGGCTTCTAAACGTCAAAATACCGAAATAGGTATTCACGCTATAAGGGGTGGAACCATTGTTGGAGAACATACAGTTATTTACGCTGGACCAGATGAAATTATTGAGATTAAACATAGTGCAATGTCCAGAAAAATATTTGCAGCAGGTGCAATCAAAGCAGCTAAATTTTTGATAGATAAAAAAAATGGTTTATATAATATGGATGATATATTAAAATAATAGTAAATCTTTAATTAAAGAAAGGATTGATTTAACAAATGACGAAGGAAATCAATACAGATAACTATGACCTGACTAATCCATACGAAATTGCAAAATTCATAAAAAATGTTAAAAAATCTACTCCAGTAAAGGCATACGTTAAAGGTAACTTAGAGGCTGTCAAAAACGAAAATATAAAGATCTTTGGTAATGACAACTTCTGGATTCTTTTTGGTCAACATGACGAAGTCGCTAGTTTTTTAAAAAACAATAGCTTATTAATAGAAGACCATATATTAGAAAATGACAGAAGAAATTCGGCTATTCCCCTTCTAGATATTAAACATATTAATGCTAGAATCGAACCAGGTGCAATTATAAGAGATAGGGTAAAAATACATTCAAACGCGGTTATAATGATGGGAGCAGTAATAAATATCGGTGCTGAAATTGGAGAAGGTTCAATGGTCGATATGAACGCAGTATTAGGTGCAAGGGCAACTGTAGGAAAAAATGTACATGTGGGAGCTGGTTCTGTTTTAGCAGGTGTACTTGAACCACCTAGTGCAGACCCAGTAACAGTAAAGGATAACGTCATGATAGGAGCAAATGCAGTAATTTTAGAAGGAGTTACTATCGGTGAAAATTCAGTAGTTGCCGCTGGCTCCATAGTTACTAAAAATGTACCTGCAAATGTAGTTGTAGCAGGTACTCCAGCTAGAATAATAAAGGATAAGGATGAAAAAACCTCTGATAAAACACAGTTATTAGATGATCTAAGAGGATAAAAAAGTAAGCGGCTATATATAGCCGCTTCATCTTGTTAACAAAGTTAACAAGATGATAGGCTTTAACAAACTTTCAAGTTCAAGGCACGCTGAAATCGAGGAGCGGAGCTTATAATAAAAAGGAAGTCTATTTGCTTTTAGCAAATACCATAAAATTTCCCACGAACTTATCAGTTCGTTCTAAAATTTTATTGACTAAGTGAGCACCGGAGATTTTAGCAGTAACGCAGAAATTGGGAGTTTGT
>JAKSBP010000378.1 GCA_022361035.1 Clostridia bacterium | reverse complement strand
GTCTTCCTTATAACTCTTCATCAGAGACTCTTTTATAAATCTGTTTTACCTTCTATTATCTATCTATAAAACAGATTTATAGCATGAGCCTAAAGGATTCTCAGTGGCTGATTGAGTACGTTAATATTCTCTATCACTCTTCTATATGTGTTTCAAAAAAGTCTTCCTTTTAAATCTTTTATAAATCTGTCTTACATTTAAAAATAAATATGTGTTAAACTCTTAAGCCACATATTTATATATATGTTTTTTTGTATAATTTAGTATTAGTCATTTCTATTCCATTGTAAATTTTTTATACTAAAGGCACCCAAATAATGAGTGCCTATATTATAATCTTCCCTCTATTAGTTTTTTTATAAATCCATGTCATTTAAAATATCCCTTAATTTTTTCAAATCCTCTTTAGATAGGGTTATGCCCTTACCCATCTTCTCATGGTCTGGAGCCCAATCCCTGAGGTCATACTTAGGTTCTCTTTGATTCCAGCTAATTAGATTCAGCTCCTTGGTCCAACCCTTTGAAGATTGGGAAACCTCACCGATCTTTTCTACTATCTCATACTTAAAACTTGACATTTGTTTACCTCCTATACTAAAACTATAGCTTTTTTACTTCTATGTTCTAGTATATCAATCCATATTATTTAACACAATTTATTTTTATAGTACTTATTAGTTTTAGTGCCTATATCTCCAAATTATCATAAATGAGTCCTAGTCAACTCTAATTACAAACTTCGTAGATCTAAAATACTATTTCTCACAAACCGATTTTCTATGAACTATCTCTGTTTCTATTACTTTTTTACCGGGCTTCCTCTTTCCTTTAATCTCTTCAAGTAAAATCTCAACAGCGTTAAATCCTAATTTATATGGATGAATTTCAATAGATGTAAGGGGAGGACTGGAGAGTTCGCAAAGAGGCATAGTATTGTTAAAACTTACTATAGATATATCATCAGGAATTTTATATCCTAGCTCCTTAGCAACCCTCATTAAATCAAAAGCTATTAAATCATCTGTAACTAGGACTGCACTTGGTGTTTGTGAAGATTTTAACATTTTTTTCATGCTTCTACATCCTCCCTCCTGCTCAAATCGATTAGATACTATGATTTCTTCATCTAGGGCCAAACCTTTATCTTCTAAAGCCTTTTTATAACCTTCGTATCTATCTACAAAAACTGTAAAGTCTGATGACCCTCTTATAAGGCCAATTCTTCTATGTCCTCTATCTATGAGAAACTTAACTGCTTTATATGCTGCTTTTACATTATCGTTGTCTACATAATTTATACCTTTTAGCTTCAATGGCCTTCCAATAATAGAAAAGGGTACCTTAATCTTCTTTAGTTGTTGGAAAATAGGGTCATCTATTTTAAAATAGGTTACTATTACTCCATCAACCCTACTTCCTCTAACAAGGGAATAGAGAGATTCTATTTGTTCTTTTTCAGTATCACCGCTTGAAAGCAGTATGAAATACCCATGATTATTTGCCGCCTTTGATATTCCCCTTAAAACCTCTGGAAAAAAGGGGTTGGCAAATGCCTTCTCAGTAGAATAGGGCATTATAATTCCTATGGTTTTAGTAGCCTTTGAAACTAAACTTCTAGCCATTACATTAGGATAGTAATCCATTTCCTCCATGATTTTTCTTATCTTTTTTTTAGTCTCGTCACTGATTCTTGAATTATCTGATATCACCCTGGAAACTGTTGATGGCGACACCCCTGCTTTTTTAGCAATTTCTTTTATTGTTACCATAAAAGCCTCCAATCTATAAAAAATCCACTTATTTAAATCTATATTTTATTTTTTTCAAGAATAAATCTAGGATATTCAAAGGATGGCCATGTAAAGAATTTATTAGAGTTTCCACATTACAAAAAATTTTTACTATATTGATTAATATATATAATAATGGGGACATATTATTTATTAGTATATAACTTTTTATAATATCCTTCAATTATTCTTTTGTAGAAAAAAATATTTCTAAAATAATTGCAAATTATTCTCAGATTGTTAACAAAGTTAACAAGATGATAGGCTTTAACAAGCTCCCAAGTTCAAGGCACGCTGAAATTGAGGAGCGGAGCTTGCTTCACTGCAAGTGAGCACCGGAGATTTTAGCAGTAACGCAGAAATTGGGAGTTTGTTAACAGCCTCAAAATAATTGCAAATTATTCTTGCTTTCTTTAAAATTTTTTATATAAATCTATTCACAATACTGAAAAAATATATTACAATGTATTATTATAGACATGAGTTTACAAATTTTTTGGAAAAATAGTATTTTTTATCCTATTTCTCTATTCTCAAGAAAGGAGTGTGATTATGTCTCAAATAAAGGCATGTTTATTTGATTTAGACGGCGTCCTAGTGGATACTGCTAAATATCATTTTTTAGCTTGGAAACGACTTGCCGATGAGCTTCATATCAAATTTACGAAGGAAGATAATGAGAGATTAAAGGGTGTAAGTCGAATGCGTTCTCTAGATATAATATTGGAGATTGGTCAAATTCACTTTGATTCCGAAACTAAGCTTAAATTGGCTGCTAAAAAAAATAATTGGTATGTCGATTTTATAAAGGAACTGACTCCAGATGAAATTTTACCAGGGTCAGAAGAATTCTTAAAATCTGCTAAAGCTAATAATTTTAAATTAGCCCTTGGCTCCGCCAGTAAAAACTCTATGCTTATTTTAAACAAATTAAATCTTGTGGACTACTTCGATGCTATAATCGATGGGACAAAGGTAAGTAAGGCAAAGCCAGACCCTGAGGTCTTCTTAAGGGGTGCTGAGGAACTTAAAGTAAATCCAAAACAGTGTGTAGTCTTTGAGGATGCTGAAGCTGGAGTTGAAGCAGCCATAAATGCAGATATGTATTGCGTTGGGATAGGTTCTCCTCAAATACTTAAAAAAGCAAATATGGTGATATCAGGATTACACGAAATGAATCTTAATAAATTAAATTTATTAAAATAAACAGTATTTACAAGTTGGTAGCATATCGACTTTTATTTTATGTGTATTATGCAAACGTTTGAGCTAGCATTTATTTAAAAGTTATACTGGCTTTAATTTTATAGACTTTGTGCAAACGTTTGTACTAATATTTGTTCCATAAACATATTAAGTACTAATAAACAAATTATTATCTTTATAAGGGGGTATTTTGACAGTGAAGCAATACTTTGATTTAGATGAATGGAATATTATCGAGGAGGGCTTTAACCCAGAAACCAATGAAATATCCGAAAGCATATTCAGTATTGGAAATGGATATATGGGCCAAAGAGCAAACTTTGAAGAAGAATACAGTGGACCTCATCTTCAAGGCAGCTATGTGGCTGGAGTTTACTATCCCGATAAGACAAAGGTAGGCTGGTGGAAAAACGGTTATCCTGAATACTTTGCTAAGGTTTTGAATTCAACGAACTGGATTGGAATCAATGTAAAAATCAATGGTGAAGTTTTAGACCTTGGAAAATCTACAATAAAGGAATTTAAAAGAGTTTTAAATATGAAGGACGGTTACGTTGAAAGGTTCTTTGTGGCAGTTTTAAAAAATGGAAATGAGGTCAAGGTCCATGCAAAAAGGTTTATCAGTATGACTAGAAAGGAAATTGGGGCGATAAAGTACTCAATAACGCCTGTAAACTTCCATGGAAAAATTGAAATAACACCTTATTTAGATGGAGATGTAATAAATTCCGATTCTAATTACGAAGAAAAGTTTTGGGATGAAGTTTCTAGTGACGTTAATCCCTTTGAAGGATATGTGATGCTTAAAACTAAAAAGTTAGATTTTTACATATCAACCTACATGACCTATGAATTAACTAAGAATGGTAAAACTCTAGCTCCTAAGGTAGATTTATTAAAAAAGGAAAAATATATTTCAAATACTGCTTCTATAGATTGTAGGGAAAATGATGAGGTAGTAATTTATAAATATGTTGCTAATACTTCATCGAGATACTATGCTGTAGATAAATTAGCAGAAGTGACAAGGGAACTTTCTACTAGGGCTAAGAAGGATGGCTTTGAAGTATTAGCAAAGGAGCAAGCTAAGGCTTGGAACCACAAATGGAAGGAAAGCGACATTATAATTGAAGGTGATGTTGCAGCTCAACAGGGTATACGATTTAACATATTTCAATTAAATCAAACCTATACTGGAAAAGATGAAAGACTAAACATCGGACCAAAGGGCTTTACTGGAGAAAAGTATGGTGGGAGTACCTATTGGGATACTGAGGCTTACTGCCTTCCCTTCTATTTAAGCACTGCCGATGAAAAAGTATCACGAAATCTTCTTATATACAGATACAAACAGTTAGATAAGGCCATAGAAAATGCTGAAAAGCTAGGCTTTAGTAATGGTGCTGCCCTCTATCCTATGGTAACTATGAATGGTGAAGAATGTCATAATGAATGGGAAATAACCTTTGAAGAAATTCATAGAAATGGTGCCATAGCCTACGCTATATATAACTACATTAACTATACTGGAGATAAATACTACCTTGGAGAATATGGAGTAGAGGTTTTAGTTGCTATATCAAGATTCTGGACACAAAGAGTTAACTTTTCAAAGGCTAAAAATCAATACGTAATCCTTGGTGTTACAGGACCTAATGAATATGAAAACAATGTTAATAACAACTGGTATACAAATAAAATTGCCTGCTGGACTCTAGAGTATACTATTGAAGCTATAAACTATTTAAATGAAACTAATCCTAGAAGATTAGATGAACTTAAGAAAAAGCTCAATTTTCAAAAGGATGAAATGGATAAATGGAAAGATATTATTGACAATATGTATTATCCAATCGATGAAAAACTTAATATCTTCATTCAGCAGGAGGACTATATGGATAAAGAACAGGTACACGTTAAGGACTTAGATAAAAGACATCTGCCATTAAACCAAAACTGGTCCTGGGATAGAATTCTCCGTTCCTGCTTTATAAAGCAGGCCGATGTACTACAGGGTCTATATTTCTTAGAGCATGAATATGACATAGAAACTTTACGAAGAAATTTTGAATTCTATGAACCTAGAACTGTACATGAATCTTCCCTATCACCTTGCGTCCATGCTATTTTAGCTGCAAAAATAGGTGATTATGATAAAGCCTACGAAATGTATTTAAGAACTTCAAGGCTTGATCTTGATAATTATAATAATGATACAGAGGATGGATGCCATATTACAAGTATGGCAGGAACTTGGATGGCTGTAGTACAGGGTTTTGGAGGCTTGAGAGTTAGAGATTCTAAGCTTATTATAAATCCTTTTATACCTAAACATTGGACCTCCTACTCCTTTAAAATAATGTTTAGAGGTGCATTACTAAACATTAGAATTACCAATGATGAGGTCAACATAATAAATGAAAGCAGTAAAACTGTAGATTTGCTTATATGTGAAAAGACCTATACATTGAAAGGAAATGAAAATATAAGTATCCACTATAAAAACTCTCTAATATACGCATAAAAAGTTGATTTCTCAAATAGTTAGCTTTTCTAAAGCTAAAGTAAAAAAACTTGGCTGTGTATAGAGTAAATCAGGCTAAATAAATTATTTCACAAAAGCTACAAGGGAACTTTAAAAATGTTATTAGGGAATTAAAAACCTTAAGGAGGGGAAAATTTTGAAAAAGACAGGACTTTTTTCATTCGATTTTTGGCAAAAATTTGGTAAGGCTTTAATGGTTGTTGTTGCAGTCATGCCTGCAGCGGGATTAATGATTTCCTTTGGTAAGATAGTTGGAATGATAAATCAAGACATAGTACTAATCCAAGCTTTTTCAAGGATTATAGAAGATATTGGTTGGGCGATTATTGTTAATTTACACATACTTTTCGCTGTAGCTATTGGTGGTTCTTGGGCTAAAGATCGGGCAGGAGGAGGCTTTGCAGCTCTCCTCGCCTTTGTCTTAATCAATCGTGTTACAGGTGTTGTATTTAATGTAAACAATGCTATGCTTACAGACCCAGATGCAGTGGTGACATCCCTTTTAGGTGGAGAGCTTTTAGTTAAAAATTATTTTGTATCAATTCTTGGTGCTCCAGCTTTAAATATGGGTGTCTTTGTAGGTATCATTTCTGGTTTCCTTGGAGCAGCCCTATATAACAAGTATTACAACTTTAACAAGTTACCCGATGCCTTGGCATTCTTTAATGGCAAACGTTTCGTACCCTTTGTTGTAATTTTAGGGTCAGCTGTATGTGCATCTATTCTTTCACTTTTTTGGCCATTTATACAGACTGCTATAAATGAGTTTGGTAATTGGATTGCAACATCAAGAGATAATGTTCCATTTATCTCAACCTTTATATATGGTGCCCTTGAACGTCTACTATTACCCTTTGGACTCCATCACATGATTACGGTTCCCGTAAATTATACGGAACTTGGTGGAGCATATCAAATCCTAACAGGTACTAAAGTAGGTCAAATTGTATATGGCCAAGATCCTCTTTGGCTTGCATGGGTTACAGACCTCAACAATTTAAAGGCACTTGGTGATATTAATACATATAAACAATTGCTTGAAGCTGTTCATCCAGCACGTTTCAAAGTTGGTCAGGTTATTACATCCTCTGCATCACTAATCGGTGCATCCTTTGCAATGTATCTAAGCATAGATAAAGAAAAGCGTAAGAAATATAAATCCATGTATATATCCACAGCCCTTGCAGTATTTTTAACAGGGGTTACGGAACCTATTGAATTCATGTTTATGTTTATCTCACCAATCCTATATGGAATTCATGCGGTTTTAACAGGCCTTGCATTTGCAGTCTCCGATTTAATTAATCTTCGAGTACATTCCTTTGGAATGATTGAGCTCTTAGCACGTACTCCAATGATTATAAGGGCTGGAATCTTGAGGGATTTGATTAACTTTATATTCGTATGTGCAGCTTGGTTTGGATTAAACTTCTTTATCTTCAAGGTCTTAATTAAGAAATTTAATATTCCTACCCCTGGGCGTGCTGGAAACGATATTGATATAAACGAAGATGATAATACATCAATTTCTCAGGAAATAGCTAAGGCCCAAAGTGAAACTGCCGCTGTGAAGGCTGAAGGTGACAGCTTAGCTGAAAAACTAATCGGCTTACTTGGTGGAAGAGATAATATTGTAGAGGTAGATGCTTGTATGACCCGTCTTAGGGTAACTGTAAAGGATACGAGTATTGTTGCATCACAGAAAGAGTGGAAAAATAAAGGGGCTATAGGCTTAATTATCAAAGATAAAGGGGTTCAAGCAGTCTTTGGCCCAAAGGCAGACGTATTAAAATCTGAGATTCAAGATATTTTGGGACTATAATAATATGAAACTTCTAACATTAAACTGTCATTCTTGGCAAGAAGATAATCAGCTTGAGAAGATTGAAACCATTATCCATGACATAAAGGAAAAATTATACGATGTTATTGCCCTTCAAGAGGTTAGTCAGTCAATCGATTCAGAGCTAGTAGAAGACGGAATTAAGGCAAATAACTTTGCCTTAGTTTTGTTAAATGGTCTGAAGAAATTAGGGGTCAATAACTACAGTATGGTTTGGGATTTCTCGCACATAGGATATGATGTATATGAGGAAGGACTTGCCCTTTTGACAAAGCATCCAATAGTAAAAAAACATTCTTTTTTCGTGTCTAAATCCCATGACAAAAATTATTGGAAAACACGTAAGGTTGTTGGAGCAACCATTAGTATAGAGAATAAATTAATGGACTTTTATTCATGCCACCTTGGATGGTGGGATGACAAAGATGAACCCTTTAAGAACCAAGTGGTTTCCCTCTTTAAAAAAATCCAATATGATAAAATTACTTTCTTAATGGGGGACTTTAACAATAATGGCCTTATGGATAATGAAGGATACAGCTATCTTATGAAAAATAAGATATATGACACCTTCTTCCTTGCAAAACAAAAAGATTCAGGTATCACCGTAAGGGGCAAAATTGATGGTTGGAATAAAAATAAGGATGCTATGCGACTTGATTTGATTTTAGTAAATAAAGAAATTGACGTAAGGTCATCAAAAGTTATTTTTAACGGAGAAAATAAACCAATTGTTTCTGACCATTATGGTGTAGCTGTTGAAATTTAAAGGATATCAAAGGTAAGTAAAAAACCTTAGTCTTAACAAAACCCTAGGGGATTTTATATTAGATACCCTGCCAAGGAAATTTCTCCTGGCAGGGTCTAGTATCCTTTAAATGCCATTGATTTTATTCTTTTTTACGGGTTTCTCCCTCTATTCCAATGTAAATTTTCCTATTTCCACATTAAATTCTTCTACTAAATTATTGAGCTCTAAAATGTACTGTGAAAACTGCTCAGTAGTAGCTAGGATTTCCTCCGCCGATGCAGAGGCCTGCTGAGTTCCTGCTGAATTTTCCTCGGCAGATGCACTTATACTTTCCATGGATTCAATTATCTCATTCTTTTTACCTATCATTCTATCGTTTAAATTATAAATATAATCTATCTTATCGGCAACCTTTTTGATTATAGAGGAGATGTTATAAAATACTCCCTCTGTGTTTTGGACAGACTTTACTTGAGCTCCAAGGGTATCTTTTGATTCTCCCATTCCCTTAACAGCATTTTTAGAATTTCTTTGGATACTCTCTATCAAAGTCGCAATTTCTCCTGTAGCTTGGCTTGTCTGTTCTGCAAGTTTTCTAATTTCATCGGCTACTACTGCAAATCCACGTCCTGCGTCTCCTGCCCTGGCACTTTCAATTGATGCATTAAGGGCCAATAAATTAGTTTGATCGGCTATATTGGTAATAGTATTGACAATGGCACCAATATCTTCAGAGCTTTTGTTCACTTCTTCTATTATATCATTTACATTATTAGCTGACATTTCAGTTTTTTCAGTTTCATCTAAAAGGATTTTAAGTATGCTTAGTCCATCTTCCGTAACCTCTGTAGCTCCACTAAACATTTTCGTCATATCAACTATTGAGCTAGATACTTCTTCCACACTCTTTTCCAGCTCTGTAGCCTTATAAACTCCCCCTTCTGTATCCTTCGCTTGACTCAAAGTAGATGATGCTATTTCTTCTATGGTGGTTGCAACTTCATTTATTGCACTGCTGGTTTGCTGGGACATAGAAGATAGATTTTCAGACGCTCTTCCAATAACTACTGCCGAGTTTCTGATTTTTTGTAAAAGGGTACAAATATTTTCCATCATTAGATTGAAATTCTGTCCCATATCCCCTAATTCATCTTTTCTCTTTACATCTATTCTAGCCCTCAAATCACCCTTCGAGGCATTCTCAAAAGCCCTATTTATGATTGATATATTTTTTAGTAAACCTCTAACTATTATGTATAATATTAATCCTCCTATCAGTAGTGATATTAATATAATTATTGCAATTTCTTTTCTTACTTCATTCAGTATAGGGTCCAGCTCACTTTCATCGTAACTCGTTACAACTTTCCAATCTACTAAATTATTAGTAATAAATGATGCCTTTTCCTTATTGCCTTTTAATATGTATTCTCCCGATCCTTCCTTTGACTGTTCTAACATACCCCATATGTTTGACTCTTCATCTTTCAACATCTCTACTGTATCAGCTGCAATTAACTCTGGGTCATGATGTCCAATAATTACGCCCAGATTATCCAATAGTGTTACATGTCCAGTACTTCCCAGTTCAATATCTCTTACCATATTACTTAAAGTTTCCAAGGTTATATCCACACCAACCACTGCAATAACTTTTCCATTTTTCTCTATAGCTTTAGCCGCTGTAACAATCATTTTTTTTGTACCTGCATCTTCATAGGCCTCTGACCACACTATTTTCCCTTTATTTTCCGATGCCTTTTTATACCAAGGTCTAGAGGTTGGATCATATCCTTCTCCAAGGGTGGAAGTTGGATACATAATCATACCCTTTTTCTCCGTACCTATATATACAAACAATACATCTTCATCTGCCCTTTTAAAATCCTCCAATAGTTTTAACGCACTATCTTCCACCGAATCTTCTAGGCCAACTACAATACTCCCCGTCATATCTGTACTTATTATATCTTGATTACTTCTTTCAGCAATTTCCACCAAATTCTCATTAATTGATAATAATTCCACTCCGTTGTTTTTACCCTCAATAAAAGTATTTATTGAGTTTCCAATTTGATTGGTAGTTTCTTTCATATTACTATTGACCTGTGCTTCTAATACTGAATTTATGGTTGTGTAGGCCATTGTACCAATAATTGTAACTGTAATAATAAAAACTATGAGCAGCATGATTGGAACCTTTACACCTAAAGAGCTAAATACTTTTTTTTTCTTTGTTCTAGCCTGTGGTTTTTTATTTTTTTCCATATACACTCTCCTCCTTATTTTTCTAGATTCTTTCATACTTTCTCCGTTTTTAATAAAAGATTTTTAATAATGCTTTTACGTCCTACTCTATGATTGCAGCCAGCTGAACATATTAAAATTATAACATGTTTTGTCATAATATAGAATATTTTTGGAAAATTCTATTTTTTTCTACAGCAAATTATGAATTAAACACAGAAAATATAGGGTTTTTGATGTTGAAATTTACATATTCTTAACCTTTAGTTAATCTATTTTTCACAACTTTCATTTATTATAATAATATAAAAATTCTTACTGTGAGGTGGTTAATATGACTTATAAAATTAAAAAGGCATTAGACACAATATATAATATGATGGTAAATGACAATGAGTTATTAGATTCAGATATAGTTACTCTTCACAACCTATTTGATACAGTTTTACATGAATTAGACCGCATTAATATTGATTAAAAATATTTCTCTTATCTTTCTAAAACCTACTTTTATCTAAATTTTTTCTTTGAGATTTATTGAGTCCTTAAATTTGCCTATCTCTAGCTATTTCACCCCTATTTGAAAATCTTATCATATAGATTTCCTTTATTTTAATTTATATAAACTTTATTCATCTATTCTATTATAGATAATCCTTCATATTATACTATAAAAGGTAGCATGGAGGTGTTATCATGGAAATCTATCGTGTTAAATCCGGTGACAGCCTGTGGAGAATATCCAGAAGGTTTGGAGTACCCATGCAGTCTATTATTGATGTAAATGGCCTTACTCAACCGGAAAATCTAATTATCGGTATGGAGTTGGTAATTCCCATTCAACCAACACAATCTATAATCTCCTACATGGTGATGCCAGGAGATTCACTATGGTCCATTGGCCAAAAATTTAATGTGGATTATAGACAAATTGCACAATTAAATAACTTAATTTCTCCCTTCAGTTTATTTATAGGTCAAAGGCTACGGATACTAATTAATACAGTAAGATATACAGTAAGATCAGGGGATAGTCTTTGGTTGATTTCACGAAAATATGATATCCCAATATCTCAAATCGCAGCCCTTAACAATCTTCAGCCTCCCTACATAATTTATCCAGGCCAAGTTTTAGTTATATATAATGGCAATCAACAAAAAACTCCTATAGAAACTTTAGGATACTATAATCCCTCCTTTAGTCCATCTGATACTTCTATAATAGATAATCTTGGAGAATATCTTACTTATTTAGGTGTCTTTGACTTTCCCGTTACTGCTTCAGGAGAAATATTGGGAACATTAGATTCAAATGTACTCAGGGCAGCCCAGGATAAGGGTGTTACCCTCCTTCCTGTTTTAACAAATTTGAAATTTGGCAGTTTCGACAGTGAACTAGCCAGGTCTATACTGTCAGATGCCGCTAATTTAAATAATTTGATAAATAATACCCTTGGACTTCTTAATGAGTACGATTTAAAGGGTATTCTCATAGATTTTGAAAACTTATATCCTGAAGACCGAAGTCTATTCACAAATTTTATCTCCAGGCTTTCTGAGGCCCTCCATAATAACAATAAAATACTAGCTGTAAATCTAGCTCCAAAATGGGAGGATTGGCCAGATCTAGATTGGGTGGGTTTCTTTGATTACAATGCCATAGGACCTTATATTGATATTGCCGCTATTATGACCTATGAGTGGGGTTGGCGAGAAGGTCCCCCTAGACCAACTGCACCAGTTGACTTTGTGAGGAGAGCTTTAGATTATGCAATTCAAAACAATGTTCCAGCAAATAAGATTCTCATGGGAATGACCCTTTACGGCTACGACTGGTCCCTTCCCGATACGCCAGAAAATTTAGCTACTACAGTTACTCTTCCAAGGGTATGGGATTTGGCAAGAACATATAATTCCAGAATATATTTTGATGAAGAACCAAAACAGCCCTATATGGATTATATAGATTTTAATAGAGTTGAGCACCGGGTATGGTTCGAAAATGCTCTAAGCCACTTATATAAATATGAAATAGTAAAGGATTATGGTCTTAGAGGTGTTTTTTATTGGATTCTTAATCAACCCTTCCAAGCTACATGGTATTTAGTATCAAATTTATTTGAAATAAAGAAATTATAACGGCTAATACAACTCCCCCTTTAATTAAATTTTTTCTTAAAAAATTATCTTATAGTGAAACTTTTTCAATGAAGATAAATCTCATTTATACCGAAATATATTATATATACTATTTAACGTAAGGGTGAGTTGTATGAAAATTTCATCAGTGAAAAAAGATAGAATTCGTACTAGCTTTGTAGATCGACATACTATAGTTAATAAGGCCAAAGCCGTTGAATCTATTTCCTCTATTAAAGGAATAAAAAATGCTTCCTATTATTCCTCAGAGAATCACCTAATGTTCTATGATGAATTTTATGATAATTTTAAGGAGTTAAAGAAAGAGTATAAGAAATTCTATCATGATGAACAAATTTTTAAGGATGCCATAGATAATTTTGATATAAACAGAAACGAGTTATTGAGCAATATGAGAGAATTAATTATTAAATACAATAATGCTATAGAATCTTTAAACTCCTTTGATAAAGCTTTTGGAACTGATTATGTAAAAAAAATCCAAAGTATACTTGTAGAGTTTAAGGAGAAGTTGGCGAAGCTAGGAATAAACATTGTTGAGGATAAAAATTTAGAGCTTAAGGAGAAAATTTTTATTGAAGCAATAGAAACTAATAAAAATGTATTAGACCTTTTATTTCAACCTACCAAGGGCGTTATATTGAAAATATATGCAGCCTTTAGAAACATAAAGATTTCTAAGGAATCTAATTTAGAAAAAAAATATGAAGATAATTACCGTGCAGGTATGCTATTAGATGATAAGACATAGTACATTATAGATGTGTGACTTACAAACTTAATAAACGAAAGCAGGCTCTGAGGTTTCCTTTTGAGCGATTTTTATAACACATAGGAAATTGTAGACTTTTTAAGTATAGATATATATAATTTCCGTATATGTGTTTCAAAAGAGTCTTCCTTATAAATCTTCATCAGAGAC
>JAKSBP010000063.1 GCA_022361035.1 Clostridia bacterium | reverse complement strand
TTCTTTTTCAGTTCTTCAACTAAATCTATATAATGCCTAGAATCTTTTTGTCTATTAAAAACCTTATTCAATATATACTCCATATCCTCAACTGTAATAGGCTGAGCCGCCTTTGTCAGTTCAAAGCCTAACTCTCCATTAGGTTCTAGTGTAGCTTTTTTTACGTCTTGAATTTTGTTAATTCCTCTCTGCCTCAATCTGGAGTATAATTCAGAGGCTGTAAGTTTTAAGGCCTTCATATTTTTTTCATCGATGACTCCATCCCTTATAATGACCTTTTCCCTTCCTATAGCAAGCTTTGAAAAGCCCTTAGAGTAATACTCTACAAATTCAAATAATATTAACATAGTGGTAAGAATAATGGCTACAATAACAGTTTTTTTTATATCCTTATCTGCAAAGGGTTCAGTAATTATGTGACCCAAGGCAAGCATTAAAATAGTTTGGGAAATAGTCATTTGTGAAATTGACCGTCTGCCAGTTATTCTAATCAAAATTACTGTTACAACATAAAGAAAAATAGGCTTTAATATAAAGGGCATGTAGACAACTCCTGTTAAATAGTGATTTTTAATAATATTATTATAAAAATAATAAATTTTATACTAGTTCCTTAATTTTTTACAAATAGTAAGAGTACACTTTTAATTTAAAATCAAGTTTCTCTTTATACTATGAATTAAAAAAATAGGAAGATATTTTTAAAAAATATCTTCCTATTTGATTAACTATAAATATTTAATTTTTTAAATAGCTGTATCCTTCTGATATGTTATTCATAATTTTTTCCTATCTATAGAATACATGATTTCCAATTCTAGTTACATAGGCTTTGTTATTTACAATCCATTGGCCTGATGACTTACTAGGATTGAAAAAGTAGGTGCTGTTTCCTACTGGCTTCACACCATTTAAAGCATCCTTTGCTGCTTGTACACTTTCTGCAGACGGGGTATTATAAATAGTCCCTTCTTCAACAGGACAAAACTGTGGGATACCTTGATCATAGTCAAATATTATACCTTTTACAGTATTTGGGAAGAGATTTGACTTTACCCTGTTGAGAACAACACTTCCTACTGCTACTTTCCCTCTATATGGCTCTGCTCCTGCTTCTGCATGGATTATTCTAGAAAGCCAATACAAATTTGTAGAGTAGGTATTATTTGATGTGGAATATAAAGCAGAAAATGTTTGGTTACCTGCTATTCCATCAACGATGAGTTTATTGGCCAATTGAAACTGAATTACTGCATTTTCAGTTATAGGACCGTAAATCCCATCGACCTTTCCTGCTGAGAATCCCCTATTGTTAAGACTTTGTTGTAATCTCGATACTTCACTACCTCTGCTCCCAAACCTTAATATGTTTCCTTGGGCAGCATAGGTACTTGTTGCAAAAATTAAAATTATCAATAAGATAATAGTTATTGACATAATATTCTTTTTACCTATCTTCATAATACACAATTCACTCCTTCCTATATTTGCTTCCGAAGTTAGCTGACGGGTTCGGGATAGAAGGTTCCCTACCATGATATCCATGGATTAACCCCTTTAATTGGTTCCTCCGTACCTAGAAAATTCCAGGATTCAGCAAGTGTTGTGTGTCTACAGAATTATATAAATGCGGGGATACATGGGTAATATTATACAAGCTTTCAGATATTATGTCAACCATTTTATGTCTAATACCACTATTTGGATGAATTTCTCTCTTAGAAATTTTAAAATATGGTATAAAAACCATTAACTCCCTTGATATCCTACAAAGGGAATATCTCTTTTGTCTATCCTTACTAATTGTTGCTTCCTTACTTTATCATAAAATGAGACTAATTTACTAAATATCACCTATTAATCATTAAAATCTCTCATATAAATATCAGTTATCTATAATTTATGATAAAATATAACTTGGATTGAGAACTAAATCATATTTAAATGGAGGTGCCCTTTGAACAATTCAAAGAACAAAGGCTTAAATATAGGAATAATTACCCTGCTCTTAATTATGCTATGTCATTCTATTTTAGGCAGCATATCCCTTAGGAGCTTTATAAACTTAAAGGCATTAGAATTAATTGTTGCGGGAGTCTTTTTATCAATCATAATAAGTTATTCTTTTGAGACCATAGCATTTACCATACATACTATAAACAACAGCTTTAATGTTGAAATTGACTATGAAAGCGATATATTTTCCCTCTATGAATTTGCTATAAAAGTTAAAAAAGATGGTGTATTAAAAATACAGTCGGAAATACTCAGCCATAAAAATGAGTTTATCTCAAATGCTATGGCCCTTGTATGTGATTATGAAAAACCGGAGACTATAAGGGACATACTTGAAAAAGATATAGAGTCGAGGCGTCTGAAGATTTTTAAAGCCTATAATGTACTTAAAATGGTGTCTCAAGTGGCCCCTTCCTTTGGTCTTATTGGTACCTTAATAGGTATGGTGGGCCTATTATCCCATATGGATAACCCCAAACTCATTATGGCAAACATGTCATCAGCCTTGGTAAGTACCCTTTACGGTGCCCTTATTGCCAACTTTATTGCAGTCCCCTTAATGGGCAGGGTAAAGGAATTGATTGATAAGAAAACATTGCAATATAAAATAATTACTGAAGGAACTATTTTAATTGCAAAAAATGATTCTGTAAGGAAGGTCTTTGACCAAATGAATGTTATGCTTCCTGACGATTTAAGGCTGACCTATCCAGGAAACTTTGGAGAAAGGAGTTATAGGGAAAATGAAATCATATTATGATGATGATATGAATTATGACAATGAGCTTTCAAATAATTGGATGATAACCTACAGTGATATGATTACAATAATCCTATGCTTCTTTATCATATTCTTTACTTTTTCTGCCCAGGAAATAAGTGCCCTTTATACTGTAAAGCACTCCTTGACCGATGAAGTAAATAAGTTAAGCAATGAAAATATGCAGCTTGAGCAAGAAAAAAAGTCCTTATCTGAAGCCTTGTTTCATATTACAAATGTAGAAAGCGATTTAAGTACTTCAAATGAAGATTTTATTTCTTTTTTGAGAAATAATGAACTCTTAGAGGATGTATCTATAAGTGAAAAAGAAAAGGAATTGATTATTAGATTTAAGGATACGGTTCTATTTGATATTGGTAGTGCAGAGATAACTGAAAATGGATATGTAATTTTGGGGAAAATTGGGGATAAGCTTAAGCTAATAGATAATAATTTTATAGTTGAAGGCTTTACCGACAACCTTCCAATAAACACGGAGCGATTTCCCTCTAACTGGGAGCTCTCATCGGCCAGAGCCATAAGTGTAGTAAAGTTTTTCATAAACAAAAAGTCCATTGACGAAAACAGAATTTCCTTTAGTGGATGGGGTGAAAGAAAGCCTATAGCCTCTAACTCCACTGAGGAGGGACGGGCTAAAAATAGAAGAATAGAAATTAGGATAATTAATTGAGTGAATAAAGGCTAAAATTACTTTCTTAAGATTTTAATAATTTACTTTCATATGTAAAAAAGAAGATATTCTTTTATCTAATTTAAAAAAGATATCTTCTTAGTTAATTGTTCTAATTAGAGTAGTTTTATTAATTTAATCTGTTATGCTAGTCAACTATGTGCCTGGAGTTTACAAAGTGATTTTTATAAATAGGTAGAAGATTATACTCCTACCCAAATAGGATAAATCCCAGCACCACTTTTTCTAGTCCTCTGCATTCATAATTAGATTTAAAATACAGTTATTATTTATAGCTGACTGTACTAGTTCTGTATTTATAATACTATTAACACTGTAGGTTTTGTCGGCCACATCAATTGAATTTATAAGCTTTTTACCTAATAGGTATCGGTATCTATCATAGACAATCTCTGCTTCCCTATCTTCTTCTCCCCCATCGTAATCCTCTATGGAACTAATAGTATTTTCATCCTCTTCATCATGGGATTCTTCAAGCATAGGGCTCTTTTCATGATGGTACATTATCTCGTCTTTAAATTCTTCATCCCCTTCTTCTATATCCAGGAATGCCGAGCTATTTTCCAATGGCCTATCCCTATCCTTTTTAAGGGCATGGGACTCTATCATAATTACATTTCCTATTTTAATAATCTCCTCTGCTTCTATATATGCTGACTGAGCATAAATACCTTGCAGGGTATAATCTAAACCTATTTTAACTCCAGTAATAGGTCCAATAAACTCACCAGTATTAGTATATATGCCCATCTCACTTTGAATAATCTGTCCATGGGTAAAATTCAGATTGGCTACGGAGGATTCCTTAATTATGAAAGCATCAGGCCCAGTGGTTAAGTATTCTATGGGGATTTGAATATACTCATTAATATTTTTTTTATACGTATATGGGTAAACGCTATCTTCACTTTCAAAGGATGATAAAATTCCAACTAAACAATTATCCTCTAGAATGACCCCTTTCATTTGACCTAATATTCTTGCTTCGTCAACTGCAATAATAGGGTATTTATTTAGTAATTTGATAAGCATTTTCCTCACCTACTCTTCGTCTTTTTCCGAATTATCTTTATACATTCTATAATACATACTTCCTATTACGTTATCAAATTCACCTATATTACTCTTTAAACAAATAAAGTCATTGTTCAGATATTTATCTAAATCATCAAATAATATTGTGCTTCCTCCTCCACATAGGACTATATTATTACTGTTGCTAAAGAATTTGGATTTTGCAAACTCTCTTATATCTTTATTCAATTCATAGGCGAAGTTATCAAATACATTTTTTATAATTCCCTTGATATCAATGTCTATACCCTTCTTTGCCTTAAGAATCCCGTTACCGAATCTTATAATATTGTCAACTTCATATGTAAAGGGCTTTCTATCAAGCTTATCTCTAAAGTTATTATAGACTATCATAGAAATCCTCTCATAGCAGTCCGTCATACCCTTTTCAAAGGTATTGACTCCTACAACCTTCATTCCATCGAAGGCTGTAACATTGATTTGACCTGAGCCGATATCCCAAACTATGGTCTTTTTGTTATCTTTATATTCATTTTTTACTCTTCCATATTCGTCTATAGCATATGAATAATAAGGGGCTATTGCTTCAGGACAAAAGGTGATTCTTTGAATATCAAAATTTACCTCTGCCATTATTTGATTTGTGCTGAATATATTATAGAATAGTACTCTGAAATGTCCTTTAAAATTATTATTATGTTTAGATATAGAAGCCTTCCTGTCTATGGCATATTCTATCAGTGGTTGATTGAGGGTTAAATCTATATTTTCGTTGTCCTTATTATGCTTATGTAGATTATAAGCAATACCTGAAAGTGTTGAAAAAACTATAACTTCGTCTCCCGCTTTTCTCTCGTACCTGTTTCTATCCCTTATAAGTAAGCCCTTATCCTCAGCAGCTAAGCCTACAAGTTTTTTCCCCATTGATTCACCATCTTTTATTATTTCAACAAGCATTGATTCAATATTGACGTTTTCTAAATCCTCCTCCATATCCCATTGGTCAAAGTTCAAACCATAGTTTAAATCCACTTCTGCCTGGGACACCATAGTAGGAAAGCTAAAGGGCTTTTTAAGCTCCTCCATTACCTTTGTTAATCGATTTCCTCCGTCTACATAAATTCTCAAACCATAATCCATAAATATTCACCCCTTATTATATTTTATTTGCTAGAAAAATTATATAAAAAAGATTAGACTTTTTATAGATGAGTGATTGAGAATATTAACTTACTACAGCAGCCACAGAGAATCCTTTAGGCTCATGCTATAAATCTGTTTATAGATAGGTAATAGAAGGTAAAACAGATTTATAAAAATCGCTCAAAAGGAAACC